>JAQVEI010000289.1 GCA_028697695.1 Lentimicrobiaceae bacterium | reverse complement strand
CCCCCGATAGCGATACAATTGACCATTATCCAACTCCAAAATTTCGTTGCATACATTGTCTAAAAAGTAGCGATCGTGAGTTACCACCAGCAAACTGAGGTTTTGACGTGAGAGATAATCTTCGAGCCACTCAATCATTTCGATGTCCAGATGGTTGGTAGGCTCATCCAGAATAAGCAAATCTGTTTCCTGTAGCAGTACTTTTGCAAGTGCCACTTTCTTGCGCTGCCCGCCCGAAAGTTCACCGGCTACCTGATCGAGATCAGTTATTTTAAACCGGCTCAATATCTCTTTGATGCGTACATCATAATCCCAGCCATTTACCATCTCCATTGTGTTGGTGGCCAGTTCAAAACGCTTACGCAGTTCAGGGCTGTTGTCATGTTTGAGCTGCCTCAGGCAGTCTTCATATTCCCTGATGGCATGCATGAATTCATTTTCCGAATGAAATAAGATATCGAATACAGAGATGTCATCACTTATTTCAGGGTTCTGTGGGAGAAAAGCCCAGCGGATATCTTTGCGGAATACCACATTGCCGGCATCCGGAAGCTCTTTTCCACTGATAATATTCAACAAACTACTTTTGCCTGCACCGTTGCGGGCAATTAAAGCTATTTTGCTGCCCTGGTCTATGCCAAAGGTCAGATTTTCAAAGAGTTCTTTCTCTCCGTATGATTTGCTGAGTTGTTCAACGAGTAAATAGTTCAAGGGGAAGCATTTTTTTTGCAAAGATAAGCTTTAGCCAGGAATCGAAAAAAAACCTGCCCGCATGGAACTTTTTTAAAAGCCCATAAATATAATATCTACAGGAAAAACAGCCAGGACTGCGGATCAGATTTTTCTGACTTCCACTGCCTTCTTTCCCCGCTTGTCTTCAGCTATTTCGTAAGAAACCAGGTCATTTTCACCGATTTTTTCGGTAAGGCCTGTTGCATGAACAAACACATCCTGTTGCGTTTCATCATCCACAATAAATCCAAAACCCTTACGCTCATTAAAAAACTTAATCTTACCGGTAGGCATAAGCAACATTATTAAAAATTAACAATACAAATATAAGCAAAACCAGACGCTTCTCATAATAATATCTTTCAAAAAATCGAATACAACGGGGAACATCTAACGTATTAAGCTCCAACAGTGTGTTAAAATGTTGCTTTTCCCTTATAATTATTAAAATGCACTCTTTATCTAAGTACCTGATTCGGATTTTTGTTCCTTCAATAAAAGCTTATTTCTGCTAAATTTGATATAAGGGGGCAGTGTTTCATGTTTTCTACAATGTGGATACAAGCACAATGCAACTATAAAACAAAAAACCTCGCACCCTCTGTTTTATCCTGTGATGACTTTAAAATTCAAGCACTTCTTTGGCAGCCTTGTATATTCTATCCAGACCCGGCAGTATGGCACGTTCGAGTATAGGATTAAAACCTACGGGCGTAAACGTACTTCCTACTCTTTTAATAGGCGCATCCAGGTATTTAAACCCTTCGCTTGAGATAAGCGCTGCTATTTCACCACCGAAACCACCGAATACCTTGTCTTCATGCACCACCAATGCCCGGTTTGTTTTTTTCACCGAGGCAAGAATGGCTTCTTTGTCCAGAGGTATAAGTGAGCGGATATCAACTACTTCTATGCTCTTGCCGGTTTCTTCGGCTATTTGTTTGGCGACTTCGAGGCACATATGGGTTGTGTTACCATAAGTTATGATGCTAAGGTCGGTGCCTTCACGACGGATGCGTGCCTTTCCGAAAGGTACTTCAAAATCATCGGGTACGTGGGTTTCAGCTTTTGGATCGTTATAGAGTGCCTTGGGTTCCAGAAACAGGGTGGGTCCTTTGGAGCGCATGGCGGTGCGCAACAGGCCTGCCGCATCATCGGCAAACGAAGGATAAACGATTCTTATACCCGGAAAAGTGACCATAGCCCCCTCAATGGTTTGGCTGTGATAAAGACCGCCGCCAATGTAGCCACCTGAGGCCAGACGAATGACTACGTTCGGCGCAAAGGCACCATTGCTACGCCAGTAATCGTGTGTAATCTCTACAAACTGCTCCATGGCAGGCCAAAAGTAATCTGCAAATTCAGCGCCTTCAATCACAATGCGGATCTTATCGCTGAACCTGCTAAGACCGTTGGCTGTACCAACAATAAAATCTTCGGCAATGGGCGCATTGAATACGCGCTCAATACCAAACTCCTGTTGCATTCCTTTGGTAACATTAAATATGCCGCCTTTATCCTTGTTGGCAATATCCTGTCCCCAGATAAACGTATCCGGGTTGTGCCGGAATTCAGCCTTTAGAGTTTCGTTTAAAGCCTGGATAAGTTTTATTTTTTCTCCGGATTCAAGGTTATGCGTGCCTTCGGGATATTTTTCGGCTGCATAGGGTTCTGGTATTACAAAGTCGAAAATACTTTCCGGGGTAGGGTCGGGGGCTACAATTACCTTTTTGTGCGCTTTGGATACCTCGTCCTTGGCCTTTTTATCCAGTTCGTCCAGTTCTTTTTCGCTCACCCTGCCCGAAATAATGAGGGTTTTACGGTAGCGATCAAAAGGATCATTGGCCTGTGCACAGAACCTTTCCATGTCATCCCGGTATAGCTCATGCTTGTCGGAATTGGAATGTGAGTGTATACGAACGGTAGATGCATGCACGATTACCGGTTCCGAGTGCTCCAGGGCATGGCGTTTTGCCTCTGACATGGCATTCATGGAATCAAAAACGTTTTTACCATCGCAATGGATGATGCGCAGATTTTTAAATCCTGAAAAGTTATCGGCTGCACGCCAGTTGGCGGTTTGGTCGCGTTTATGCACGGAGATACCGTAATTATTATCCTGAATAACAAATATTACGGGCAGCTTTTCGTTGGAAGCTCCATTAATGGCTTCATAAACATATCCTTCGCTGGTCGATGATTCTCCCTGTGAACTTATGGCCACCGCTTTTACCCCGTAACGTTTCATTCCTCTGGCTACGCCTACGGCGTGCAACGTATGATTGCCCGTGGCGGAAGAAACGTTGTGTATGTTCCATTCGGGTTTGGCAAAGTGGTTGGACATGTGGCGACCTCCGCTGGCCAAATCACCGGCTTTGGAAATGCCATTCATAATAATTTCTTCGGCAGTAAGCCCCGCTGATATGGCGGTAAGCATGTCGCGGTAATAGGGAAACAGGTGGTCTTTGTTTTTTTCAAACACCTGCCCTATGGCAAGTTGAATACCATCATGGCCGGCGTAGGGCGCATGGTATGACCAGCCCAGGGCCTGTTTAAGGTAGTTGGGAGCACGGTCGTCGAGCCTACGCCCCAACGACATAAGAAAATACCAGTTCTTAAGTGTTTCTTTATCGGTGTTTTTAATCCCGTACGATTTCTGCATTTTATTCATTAAGTAAAAAAATCAAAAAAATCTTGTTAGTAGCATTGCTATAACAAAGCATTATAATGTTTGTTCATGTGAACGGAGCGCAAACAGATCGGGCAGGTTTTTATATTGAAACCGGGTTTGGTGTATCCTCTGCTGCAGGGTCGGGCTCTTTAAAGATGCTAAAATTCACTTTGCCATATTTTCGCCATTGATAAAAATGAGGTACATGGCTGAAGTCATGGTCGCGGGAATGCTCTACGATAAGCCAACCTTCCGGTTTCAGCCGCTGATGTTTAAATACCAGGGCTGGAATTTCTTCCACCGCTTCCATATCAAATGGGGGATCGCAAAAAATTATATCGTAGGTTTCACCGGTATTTGCCAGGTATTTAAAAGCATCCGCACGAAAAGCGAGCAATGCGTCGAAGTGCAAATCCCTGGCTGTTTTCCGGATAAATTCCACGCAATACAGATTTTTATCCACACTGGTCACTCCCGCGGCTCCCCGGCTGGCAAATTCATAGGAGATGTTGCCGGTGCCTGCAAACAAATCAAGCACCCGCACGCTCTCCAAATCAAAGTGATTCACCATTACATTAAATATTGCCTCCTTGGCCAGGTCAGTGGTAGGGCGTACGGGTAAATTTTTTGGAGCGTGTATCTGTCTGCTTTTGCAAGTGCCACTTATAATTCTCATAACAGAGGGTTTAACAGTTCAACATACCGGTGTTTGTTTATACCTTCAAGCGAAAAAGACATTTTTCCGTTTTCTCCCGCATCAAGGTAGTGCACATAACGAACATAACGGTAAACCAGTTGAGAAAGTTTATCATCTTCATGCACTTCGCCCGAAATTTAT
>JAQVEI010000288.1 GCA_028697695.1 Lentimicrobiaceae bacterium | reverse complement strand
CGAGCCGGGTTCAACGTTTAAACTGCCTACGCTGATGGCTGCCCTGGATGATAAACTTATTAATCTGAGCGACACAGTAGATACCCAGGGAGGACTCGCCCGTTTTGCCAACCGCACCATGCGTGATTCTCATCACGGAGGATATGGACGCATTAGTGTGCGTAAAGCGTTTGAGCTTTCATCCAATGTGGGCATCTCCAAAGTAGTTCACAAAGCCTATCAAAACAAACCTCAGGCTTTCATCGACCGGCTGTATGCCATGCGGCTGAACCAGCCACTTGGTCTGGATATTTCAGGCGAAGGTATGCCTCAAATTAAAGACACCAAACACAAGTACTGGTCGAAAGTATCCCTGCCCTGGATGAGCATTGGGTACGAGGTAGCCCTTACTCCCATGCAAATTCTGGCTTTTTACAATGCGGTGGCAAACAATGGCACACTGGTTAAACCACAGTTTATACGCGAGGTAAGATCATCGGGCAAACCGGTGCAAGAATTTAAACCTGTTATTTTAGCCCGGAGTATCGTTAAAAACCAGGCAACCATTGATTCAGCAAAGTCATTGCTTGAAGGGGTAGTATCACAAGGCACCGCCACACACCTTAAAAACAACGTGTATAAAATTGCCGGTAAAACAGGCACTGCACAAATTGCCCAAACACGTAATGGATACAATAAGACCAACTATAAAGCTTCTTTCGTTGGCTATTTTCCTGCCGACAACCCACAGTATTCCATGATTGTGGTAATCAACAATCCCTCAAAGGGAGTTTATTATGGCGGCTCCATAGCCGGACCGGTTTTTAAAGAAGTGGCCGATAAAGTGTACGCAACACGCATGGAGCCCATAGAAATAAAAAGCGACACCCTGCGTAAAACGCATCCTGTTTATATTGCCGGATTTGGCAGTGACATATCGCTATTGCTTAAAGAAATGAACTTCAAAATACCTGTTGAAACCTTAAAAGTTCAATGGGCAGTATTTGACAACCGATCGGGAGACGGGTTTCAGGAAAAAACAATCGACCTGAACGTTGTACCCGATGTGCGCGGAATGGGTGTCAGGGATGCGGTTTTTCTGATCGAGAAAGCAGGATTTAACACGGTGATAAAAGGAAAAGGCAAGGTTAAAAGGCAGTCGCCGGATGCTGGAAGTAAGATTACCGAAGGCAGCAAATGCATTATAGAATTAGGATAAAAACAAAAACATGACTATTCAGGAGCTTCTGTACAAATGCAACATCATTCGCATAACGGGCGATATGGGGGTTATGATTGATGAAATTGTGTTTGATTCACGAAAGGCAGACAAGGGGAAAGTATTTGTCGCTGTTCAGGGGACGCAAACCAATGGGCATATGTTTATTTCCAATGCCGTACAGCAAGGAGTAAGTGCCGTTGTTTGTGAAGTATTGCCTGATGTTCTGGCACCCGGGGTAGTGTATGTTCAGGTTCAAAACAGCGCCAGATCACTCTCGCAGATGGCCATCAATTTTTACGACAACCCTGCCGGTAAGATGACGGTTACAGGAGTGACGGGCACCAATGGAAAAACCACCATTGCCACCCTGCTTCACACGCTTTTTAGCAAAGCAGGCTATAAAGCCGGACTTATTTCAACGGTGGTAAATAAGGTAGGTATGCGCGAAATACCATCCACTCATACTACCCCCGATGCTATACAGCTCAATAAACTGCTGGCTGATATGGCTGAGCAGGGCTGTAGCCATTGTTTTATGGAGGTTAGTTCGCACGCGATAGCGCAACACAGGGTAAGCGGCATCGCATTTGCCGGTGGAATATTTACCAATCTAACCCATGATCATCTTGACTTTCATCAAACTTTTGACGCTTATCTCAAGGCTAAGAAGTCATTCTTCGATGAGCTTTCATCCAATGCATTTGCTTTAATAAATGCGGATGACCGCAATGGGAAGGTCATGGTACAAAACACCAATGCCGGCGTAGTCACCTATGCCATCAGGCGTCCGTCCGATTACCAGGGCAGGATACTGGAAAACCAGTTCGAGGGATTAAAGATGCTCATCAATGGTAAAGAAGTGTGGTGCAATCTGGTTGGCACTTTCAATGCCTACAACCTTTTGGCAGTTTATGCTGCAGCAAGGTTAACCGGACTAGCAGAAGAAGAAACGCTTATCCATCTGAGTGCGCTTACTCCCGTGCACGGGCGATTCGAGTATATACGTTCACCAGAGGGAATATTGGCCATTATCGACTATGCACATACGCCCGATGCACTTAAAAACGTGCTTGAAACCATCAACAATATTGTTCAGGGTAGCGGGAAAATAATTACTGTGGTGGGCGCCGGTGGCGACCGCGATCATTCCAAAAGGCCGGAAATGGCCCGAATTGCGAGTAATATGAGCGGCATTACCATTTTAACTTCCGATAACCCGCGCAATGAGAAACCCGAAGATATACTTAAAGAAATGGCTGCCGGTGTAGAAGCAGACCGCAAAAGAAACACTTTACAGATTCTGGACCGCAGAGAAGCCATAAAAACGGCTTGTACCCTGGCTGCTCCGGGTGACGTGGTATTGGTAGCCGGCAAGGCCACGAAACCTATCAGGAGGTAAAGGGCATCAAGCATCACTTCGACGATGGGGAAGAAGTGAAAAAATGCTTTGGTATTGACGATTCATCCCCAAAAAAACTAAACTGAGATGTTGACATATCTATTTGATTATTTAGACAACTACTTCGATATTCCGGGCACCGGGATGTTTCAGTTTATCTCTTTTCGGGCTGCTATGTCGGTGATTACCAGCCTTCTGATATCACTGGTCTTTGGAAATCGCCTCATCCGCTACCTGAAGCGCAAACTAGTGGGCGAAGTAGTGCGTGATCTTGGTCTTGAGGGGCAAAAAGAAAAACAGGGAACACCTACCATGGGCGGACTTATCATCATAGCGGCTACGGTAATTCCTACCCTGCTGTTTGCCAAACTCAATAATATCTACATTATTCTCATTGTAATCACCACCATCTGGCTGGGATTTATCGGATTTGTTGATGATTATATTAAGGTATTCCGCAAAAACAAAAAAGGGCTGGCAGGACACACTAAAATTATTGGCCAGATTATTATCGGACTCATAATTGGATTGTCATTGTATTTTCATCCGGATGTGGTCATTCGTGAAAAAATGCACCATACCAGTTCGCGTTCCGCTGCCGGACTAAGTGAATTTGAGAAAACAGGAAGCCATGCCAAAAGTTTTTCACGGCAATCGTCCAAATCGACCAAAACCACCATTCCATTTTTTAAGAACAACGAATTGGATTATGCATTAATTCTTAAGCCATTTGGCAAAAAAGCCATGCAAAATGCCTGGATTATTTTTGTTCCCATCGTTATACTGATAATCGTAGCAGTATCTAATGGCGTAAACCTTACTGATGGAATTGACGGGCTTGCTGCCGGCACATCGGCCATATCGGGCGTTACGCTTGGTGTGCTTGCCTGGGTTTCGGGCAACTATGTATTTGCCGACTACCTTAATATTATGTACTTACCCGACACCGGCGAGCTTACCATTTTTGTAAGTGCTTTTGTGGGCGCCTGCACCGGATTTTTATGGTACAATACCTATCCGGCTCAGGTTTTTATGGGTGATACCGGTTCCTTAGCTCTGGGAGGTATCATTGCGGTGCTGGCCATCATGATTCGTAAGGAGTTGCTTATTCCTATCCTTTGCGGAATATTTCTGGTAGAGAATCTTTCTGTGGTTATGCAGGTGAGCTGGTTTAAATACACCCGCCGAAAGTACGGCACAGGCAGGAGAATATTCCTGATGTCGCCTTTGCACCATCATTATCAAATGAAAGGATATGCAGAACCGAAAATAGTGCAGCGCTTTTTCATTGTCGGCATTATGCTGGCCATATTTACAATAGTAACCCTTAAAATCAGATAATCAATGAATCCCCAGTCAGCATATACGCTTATTTTGGGTGCCGGTGAAAGCGGTACCGGAGCCGCCATGCTTGCTAAGGCCAGGGGGATAAATGTGCTTGTTTCTGATGCAGGTTCTATCAAACCTGAATTTAAAAGAGAACTTCTTGCCAGGCAAATTTCCTTCGAGGAAAACGGCCATTCGCATGGTGTGTTGATTAAGGCTGACGAAATAATTAAAAGCCCGGGTATTCCCGATACGGCTCCAATCATTCAAGCTGCCATTGGCGCTCATATCCCGGTAATTTCAGAAATTGAATTCGCCGGAC
>JAQVEI010000005.1:13247-18721 GCA_028697695.1 Lentimicrobiaceae bacterium | reverse complement strand
ACAATACTTCCTGTTCGCTGCCGGCATGTTGACCGTAAAAATTGTTTTTCAATTCATCCGATAAAAGGTGAAGCTCTTTACTGCGCTGCTGCTTTAGCGTTTCAGGCAATTGCCCCGCCATAATGGCAGCCTTGGTGCCCGGCCTTGATGAATAGGTGAACACATGCAGGTAGGAGACAGGCAGACTTTTGATAAACCGATAGCCATCCTCAAAATCCTCGTTCCGCTCATCAGGAAAACCTGTAATAACATCGGCGGCAATACAGGCATGGGGCAAAAGTGATTTTATTTTATTAACCCTCTTTTCAAATATTTCGCGTTTATACTTACGCTTCATTAAGCCGAGTATGCGATCGGAGCCCGATTGCAGGGGCAGATGAAAGTGCGGCATGAATTTTTGAGATCCTGCAACCAATTCAATGATTTCATCTGTCAACAACTCGGGTTCAACTGATGAAATCCGGATGCGGTCAAGGCCATTGAGTTGTTCCAGATTTTTTAGAAGTTCATAAAAGTTTTCATCACTTCCATGACCGAAATCTCCAATATTAACTCCGGTAAGTACCATTTCTCTGACCTCGGTATCTGCCACTTTTTGAGCGGCCTGCATGGTCTCTTTTATACTCGCGCTCCGGCTGCGGCCCCTGGCAAAGGGAATGGCACAATAGGTGCAAAAGTAATCGCATCCATCCTGAACTTTAAAAAAGGAGCGGGTGCGATCGCTCACTGAAAAACCCGGTTCAAAGTAACGGCTTACCTGAAGGTTTTTATCCGAAGCCCCATTTTTAGCAAGGTGTTGACCCGAAATTACTTCCGGCAGTTTGTATTTTTCGTTGTTTCCCAACACGTATTTAACACCTGCCTGCTTTAGCTCATCGGGACGCAATTGAGCATAACAGCCTATTACCGCAACCGAAGCCGCCGGGTTGCGCCTAAGCGCCTGCCGAATGGCGGCCCGTGTTTTCTTCTCTGCATGTGCGGTAACAGAGCAGGAGTGTATCACATAGAGGTCTGCTTCATGCCTGAAACTCGTTTCTGTATAACCTGTTTCTGTGAATCGGCGGGCTATGGCCGATGTTTCGGCAAAATTTAACTTACAGCCAAAGGTCTGAAAAGCAATTCGTTTCATGTTCATCGCTGCAAAGATAAGCATTTAACTTTCTTCATGTTTTAACTTAGGCAGTAAGTGAAACGCAATAAATGTTAATGAGTTCCTGAATTAAATTATTGTATATTTGTAGCGGGTAATCCATTTTAGTGGTATGTTTTTATCGATAGTTAAACCTGTATTGATAAAAGTGTACATCTTTTCTTCTTTTGATTATTATCTCAGTAATCCATCCGATAGTTTATGACAAATCAGGTTATCGATAATATTTCTGCTACAACCGGCATATGGGAAGGTAAAACTGTTCTCATTGTAGAGGATGTAGAATCCAATTATCAGTTTCTGGCAGCAACCTTACGCAAGTCGAAAATAAATATCATCTGGGCCCGTTCCGGAGAGGAAGCCCTTGAATGGATCCACCAGGATAAACCCGTGGACATGGTGCTTATGGATGTGCAGCTTGATGGTATTGACGGATATACCGCCACCGGAAAAATTAAAGCAATAAAGCCTGCATTGCCTGTTATTGCACAAACTGCCTTCGCCATGAAAGGAGAAAAAGAGAAAAGCCGTTTGGCCGGTTGTGATGATTACCTGTCAAAACCGATACGTCCATCAGAATTAATTAAAACCATCAGCAAATACTTGTAAAATAATACATGGTAATCGGCCAGATATACAGATTTTAATCTAATGCAGTCTAATTCACTGAGCAGACAAAGTCCCATACGTGGAATCCATCGGACCAACTAAATTTTAGCTACAATATTCTGCCGTAAAGGTAATTTCCATATTAATTTTTGTCGTTAATAAACGCAACGCATTATCCGGCAATAAGCCAGCGTTATGAATGTTTTATCTTAGATTTTTTAACTCTTAAATCAATAAAATACTGAATAAGTATGCCCCCGATAATTAGTATTAATCCTAAAAAGGTTGAAATCATAATCTTTTCGCCTACGAAGATTGAGATAAAAAAAAGTGAAAAGAAAGGGGAAAGGTAAACCAGATTGCTAACTTTGGCTGTATGATTGGCATATTTTAATGCCTTCAGCCATACAACAAAGGTGATGCCCATCTCGAATAGCCCAATATATATTACGCCTATCCTGCCTTCGAATCCCGGCCAAATCCACTGATTGGTAATCAATATATATATCAATGTATAAAGAAAGCCAAACCCAAAATTCAACAACAACTTTTCTGTGGCTTCGCGTTTGTCTTTCATGTTCAGCAGCCAATAGGCAGCCCAGAAAAATGCGCTTAATAAGGCCAGGGCGGTACCAGTCGGGTTTGAAAAAGTGAGCGTACTTAACCGCCCCTGAGTAGCGATAATGAGCATACCCAAAAAGCTGATGAGTAGTGCTACGATATTTAAAAGGGAGATACGCTGCTTTAGCACTGGAATAGAGAGTAAAACCAAAATCATTGGCCAAATGTAATTGAGTGCCACTGCCTCCTGTGCCTGTAGTAAGGAGTAAGCTTTAAGCAAAATTAAATAGTAGGCAAACGGGTTTAAGAATCCCATGAGGGCCGAATGAGCCAATTCTCTGGCAGTTGTTTTTTTAAGACTGGCGAACCGATCATGAAAAAAGCGCAAGCCACCAAGATAAATTAATGCCACCAGGCTTGCATAAAACACTACCTGGGTGTAATTCAAATAATTTAAGGAAAGCTTAAATGCTGATCCTACTGTGGACCAGAACAGTACTGCAAGCAAGGCGAACAGTATAGATTTTTTATTCGATTCCAAGTTCAGTGAAAATCTGATTTTTTATCTTATTATAGCTGTGCACTTTAGGGCTGCTTTTATTTCGTTTATTGAAGTGCGTGACGGCCTGGGTCAACTGGAACAGCCCCCTCATTCTATATTTTGGCTTACTTCTTCAATCCTTTTATGGGAATAGGGAAAACAAAGTCAACAAGTACATTGTGATGCGCTTTGGAAACGTGATCTTTAAAGGATTCCATACTTTCCAGCATGGTTGAGGTATATACCTCGCCTGACTTTTGTATAATGGTTTGAAGTTTGTACAGTTCATTTTTAATGGCCGCTTCCCTGTTTTCTTTGCCACCCGGCAGTTTTTTGTCCAACTCTGTAACTTGATTTTCAAACACTTTATCAACTTCTTCATAAAAATCGCTCAGCAAAGGCGTGCACGTGAATGTTTTAACGTGCGCAAACTTTCTAGCTGCTTTTTTTTCCGTTTCATCCAGCCTCCCATCCTGATTGGCGGCCAGCAGGGTAATGTATGCCGGAAATTTAAGAAGCTCTTTGTATTCATTTTCTGATAAATTTTTGAATGGTTTCATAGGGATAGCTTTAGATGTATATATTAAACCGTTTGCGGGCAATTTGTGTTTTGGTTTGCTGCAATTTTTCAAAGAAAAGATAGAATGCAAGAATACAAAAAAAACAAAGAAGCAGCCGAAGTGAATCGAAAATAAATATCACAAATCACTATTGATAGATGTTTTCCTAAAGATGGTTGCATACAGGTTAATTCATCTGAAAAAGCCGACCCACGGGAAGTGGTCAACTCGAATATTTGAGAATGCCTATTACCAAAGAAATTGCAAATATCACAGGGCAGAGCTTAAACTCAATCAACCTGGCAAGAACCCGGTTGCGTAAAAAACCTGGGATTGCCTCTCACAAAACTTCTATCAATGCTGTACTCCAAAACCTTCAAATTATCTGGCTTACCAGGCCTGCTGTCCGCATGCAACGCGATAAACCAGGGTTTTTTTAATCAATAAATAACTCCTTGCGCTTCTGCAAAAAGTATTTAAATTTGCTGCTTCATTTTAATTGTTAAAGTTTATATGAATAAATTAGCTGTTGTAGCTTTGGGCGGGAATGCCCTCCTCCGTAGTGATCAAAAAGGCACCATTGACGACCAGGAAGGAAATGCGTATGAAACCGCCGAGCGTTTGCTTGCCTTAATTAAATCTGATTATAATGTTGTAATTACGCATGGCAATGGACCACAGGTGGGCAATATTTTACTGGCCAATACCGCAGGGCATAAAATGTATGGATTGCCTGATATGCCCTTGGATATAGCAGTGGCTTATTCACAGGGTTTTATTGGCTACATCATTGAGCAGCAGTTGCGTAATGTAATGATGGCCAATGATATGGATCGCGATATTATCACCATTATAACCCAGGTGCTGGTTGATAAAGATGATCCGGCTTTCTTAAACCCGACCAAACCGGTTGGCCCATACTATAGCAAGGAGGAGTCAGAACAAATTACATCGGAAACCGGTGCCAGGTTTGCAGCGGATCCACGGGGGCGGGGTTACCGAAAAGTTGTTGCCAGCCCAAAGCCATTGGTCATCAACAACCAAAAATCAATTGAAGCTTTAGCCAGAGCAGGACAAATAGTTATCGCGGTTGGCGGAGGCGGCATACCGGCCTATTATGTCCAGGAAAATAAACTTCAGGGCATTGATGCGGTTATTGATAAAGATTTGGCCTCATCATTATTGGCAGTTCATATACGCGCTGATAAATTATTCATACTTACCGATGTTCCCAAGGTTTGTATTAATTACAATACCCCACAGGAAAAGGCGCTCGACCGCATGACCATCGCTGAGGCTAAACAATACCTGGATGAGGGTCAGTTTGCTGAAGGGAGCATGGCACCCAAGATACGGGCAGCCATCTCTTTTGTGGAGGGAAGTGGTAAGGATGCCATCATTACCAGTACCGACAAGTTGGGTGAAAGTAATGGAGGAACCAGAATAGTAATCGTATAATCATTCATCATAAAAATTAAAATATCATGGCTTTCAATCTAAGAAACCGCAATTTCCTGAAGTTACTTGATTTCTCGACCCAGGAAATACAATTCATGTTACAACTTGCAGCCGATTTAAAAAAGGCAAAATACACCGGTACCGAACAACCTCGTTTAAAAGGCAAGAATATTGCCTTGATTTTTGAAAAAGATTCTACCCGCACACGTTGTTCTTTTGAAGTTGCCGCACTCGATCAGGGCGCACATGTTACTTATCTGGGCCCTTCCGGTTCGCAAATTGGCAAAAAAGAAACCATGAAAGATACCGCCCGGGTGTTGGGCCGGTTGTATGATGGCATAGAATATCGTGGTTATGCCCAATCTATTGTTGAAGAATTGGGAAAATATGCCGGCGTGCCGGTATGGAACGGTTTAACCACCGAATTTCATCCTACGCAAATCCTTGCTGATTTCCTGACCATGATGGAGCATACCGACAAGCCCCTGAATCAGGTAGCTTTTTGCTATTTTGGTGATGCCAAAAACAACATGTGTAACTCCCTGATGGTAGGCGCAGCCAAAATGGGTATGGATTTCCGGCCTGCTGCTCCCAA
>JAQVEI010000005.1:0-13237 GCA_028697695.1 Lentimicrobiaceae bacterium | reverse complement strand
CTGGTGGCTACCTGCCGGGAGATAGCCAAATAAACCGGCGCAAAAATTACCCTGACCGAATCGGTGGAAGAAGGCGCCAAAGGCTGTGACTTCCTGTACACAGATGTGTGGGTAAGCATGGGCGAACCCGATTCAGTGTGGGAAGAACGCATTAAGTTGCTTAAACCCTACCAGGTAAATATGGATGTGGTACGTATGACAGGCAACCCCAACGTTAAATTCCTGCACTGCCTGCCCGCTTTCCACAATAGAGATACCACCATTGGAGAAGAAATATATCAGAAATACGGCCTCGATAGCATGGAAGTAACCGAAGAGGTATTTGAATCGCCCATGTCGGTGGTTTTTGATGAAGCTGAAAACCGTTTGCATACCATCAAAGCGGTGATGGTGGCCACCCTGGGTAGTTAAATTGCTGCTTTATATGTTTAATGCATCTATAAAAAAATGCAACTGATCCTATTTATTCAGTTGCATTTTTTTTTGAACTTTAAATACCGGACAGTCGCAGGCGGTTGGGAATCAGTAGCCTGGTCGTTTAAGCATACCGTTTATTTTAAATTCATGGCCTCGATAATTCCTTCCAGCTTGTTGCGCATCCCGCGGTTTACCTCTTCAAATTTATTTTTATCCGGAAGATCTCCTTTGACACCAAAATAAAATTTGATTTTGGGCTCGGTACCCGAGGGCCGCACGGTAATTTTGCTGCCACCTTCCAAATAGAACTGCAGTACGTCCGACTTGGGTAAATCAATAGGTTTCGTTGCTCCCTTAAGCAGGTTTTGCTCCTTTTGGAGCAAGTAATCCTTAATCTTAATTACCTGAATGCCATTGATTTCTTTAGGTGGCCGGCTGCGGTAACCTTCCATCATCTGCTGAATTTCCTCAGCGCCTGATTTACCTTTTTTAGTAATTGAAACCAGTTCTTCGAGATAAAATCCATATTCATGATAAATATTTATCAGCAGCTGATACATGCTCAAGCCTTGTTCCCGCGCCCAGGCGGCAGTTTCGCAAAGCATGGCGCAGGAGGCAACGGCGTCCTTGTCGCGCACGACATCCCCAATCAAATATCCATAACTCTCCTCACCGCCACCAATAAACTTCTTTTCCGGCTCATTTTCTCGTATCACTTCAGCGATGTACTTGAATCCGGTGAGTACATCAAAGGTCTCCACCTGATAACTGTCGGCAATGTCTTTTAAAAGTTCTGAAGTTACTATGGTTTTGGCAATAAATTCATTGCCTGTTAGTTTGCCTTTGTTTTTCCACTGGGTTAGCAGATAGTATATCAGTAATGAGGCAGACTGATTTCCATTAAGAAGTACATACTTGCCGTTGTCATCACGTACACCCATACCTACGCGGTCGGCGTCAGGATCGGTAGCCAGTATAATGTCAGCATTTTCCTTCCGGGCCAACTCCAGAGCCATTTGCATGGCAGCCTTTTCCTCCGGATTGGGAGAAATAACTGTGGGAAAATTGCCGTCCGGCTTCATTTGCTCTTCTACAGTTAATACGTTGGTGAAGCCAAATCTTTTGAGTACTTCGGGTACCAGTCTATATCCCGTTCCGTGAATAGCCGTATAAACTATTTTTAAATCATGTTGCTTTTTTATGATTTCAGGGGAGAGAGAAAGCGATTTCAGGGTGTCAAGATAAGCATTATCTATTTGCTCTCCGATGATTTCAATGTTTTGCTCATTGCCACTAAACTTTACATCTGCTACAGACTTGATTTTAAGCACCTCGGCGATAACATTTTTATCGTGAGGTGGAACCAATTGCCCGCCATCGCTCCAGTATACCTTGTACCCATTGTATTCTTTCGGGTTATGTGAAGCAGTAATCACTATGCCCGTGTGACATTTAAGCGTCCTAACGGCAAAGGAGAGTTCAGGTGTGGGGCGCAAACTGTCGAATAGATAGACTTTAACCCCATTGGCAGCTAGCACTTCGGCAGCAATGCGGGCAAAATATTCACTCTTATTCCTCGAGTCGAAAGCTATTGCTGCCTTTAGTTGGGGCTCATCCGGCAATGCTTTTTTCAGGTAATTGGCCAATCCCTGAGTAGCAGTGCCTACCGTGTATTTGTTCATACGATTGGTGCCGGTACCCATAATTCCGCGCAGTCCGCCGGTGCCAAATTCAAGGTTGCGATAAAAACTTTCTACCAGGTCAGCGCCCTGCTCATCGATCATTTTTTGCACAGCTTCACGCGTTTCCGGATCGTAATATTCGCTTAGCCAGCTTTGAGCTGTGTTTAAAATGTGGGGTTCAATGTGTGATATGCTCATAATTATAAAATTTTAAAAATGATAAACAGTATATTTTCAGGTGTTGTTCATTATTTTCCTGTAACCCTCAGTTACAGACGATGCATTAAAGGTAAGCAAAATCCCCATGCGCTTGTCTGCTATCTTTAATTTGTTTAGCATGCCACTCATTTGGAGAGCCGTAATGCAATCCAATGAAGTAACCTCAATCAGTAATTGATTCTCTACCATTAAATCAATGATGATTTCACGGTTGGTTTTTATATTTTTATAAATGACTGGAAAAGCAACGCCCCTTTTAAACAACAACCCTCTCAGTCTTAGCTCATGCATAAAACATGTAAGATAAATTTCAGTGTCCAGTCCCTGACCGAGGTTAGCATAAATTTCGGATGCAGCATCAAATATCCGCGTATGTATGCGGTTTAGCTCAGCTTTGTTCATCGAGAATTTTTATGCATTTTTTTAGGCTTTGACGCCAATGCGGAATATTTGATTTGGTGATGGATTCGTATTTGTTTTTGTTCAGTACACTATAATAGGGTCGGGGTGAGGGGAGGGGATAACCTACCGTATCGGTAGGATAAACGTGTGTGTGAATGCCCGAAAACTCTACAATAGCAAGTGCAAAATCATACCAACTGCAAACACCGTTATTGGAAAAATGCACTATGCCGCTTTCGTTGCCCATCTCAGCAAGTTTTAAAGTAGCCACAGCCAGGTCATGTCCCCAGGTGGGTGAGCCTATTTGGTCGGAAACTACTTTTAGTTGTCCATGGCTGGCACCGGCTTTTCGGATGGTTTTAACAAAGTTGTGACCATAGGCAGAGTAAAGCCATGAGGTTCGTATGATAAGAGATTGCGGGTTGGCCTGCATTACTTTTTCTTCGCCTGCAGCTTTGCTCCTGGCATATACACCTGCGGGTTCAGGAATGTCTGACTCGGTATAGGGCTTATAATTTTTACCATTAAATACATAATCAGTAGAAATATGTATCAACCGCGCACCGCATTTCTTTGCACCCAGTGCCAGCAACTCCGGCCCATCAGCGTTTAACGCAAAGGCTGCATCCGAATCTGTCTCAGCCCGATCAACATTGGTGTATGCTGCACAATTTATAATCTGATGAGGTGCAAACTCTTTACATACACTATCAATCATAATTTGTTGGGTGATGTCCAACTCTATAAAATCTGTAAATAGAAATTCGTGTCCATTGGTGGATAATTGTTTCAGTTCATTTCCCAGTTGGCCATTGCTGCCGGTAACAAGTATCCTCATGTCATTTTATTTATTTTACAATGGTTCTAAAATAATCAATGGTTTCTTTGAGCCCTTCTTCCAATTGTACTTTTGGTTCCCAATCCAGCAGTTGTCTGGCCAGTGTAATATCCGGCTGCCGCTGCATGGGGTCATCGCTGGGTAAGGGGCGAAATACTATTTTTGATGATGAATCAGACAACCTTATAATCATTTGAGCCAGTTCCAGTATGGTGAACTCATTGGGGTTGCCCACATTTACCGGTCCGGTCACCGAGGAGTCAGTTTCCATCAGCCTTATCATACCTTCCAGTAAATCAGTATAGTAACAAAAGCTGCGGGTTTGGTTGCCTGTACCATAAATGGTAATATCCTTTCCCTGTAATGCCTGTACAATAAAATTGGAAACAACCCTACCATCGTTGGGATGCATTCGCGGGCCATACGTATTGAATATGCGCATGATCTTTATTTGTACCTTGTTTTGTACATGATAGTTTACAAACAATGTTTCCGCTGCACGTTTGCCTTCATCGTAACAGGCGCGCTCTCCAATGGGATTTACATGGCCCCAGTAGCTTTCATCCTGTGGATGTACTTTGGGATCGCCATAAACTTCGCTGGTGGATGCCTGCAATATTTTTGCTTTTACCCGCTTGGCCAATCCCAGCATGTTGATGGCTCCCATTACCGAAGTTTTTACCGTTTTTATCGGATTGTACTGGTAGTGAATGGGTGAAGCAGGGCAGGCTAAATTGTAAATTTGATCTGTTTCAATGTAAAAAGGCATGGTCACATCGTGGCGCACCAGCTCAAAATAGGGGTTTTTAAGTAAATGGACAATGTTTCCCTTTTGGCCCGTAAAAAAATTGTCCAGACAAGTTACCTCATTGCCTTCTTCGAGCAATCGTTCACACAAATGGGAACCCAAAAAACCTGCTCCTCCCGTAACCAATATCCTCTTAGCCATTCTGGTCGTTTTTGTCGGTTGATAAAAGTTCAGGGCCACCGTTTTTTAAACCAATGCCATAATAATCAAAGCCGTATCGCTTTAGCTCATCAGCATCGTAAATGTTCCGGCCATCGAAGATTACAGCATTTTTCATCAATTTTTTGATGACATTCCAATTGGGGAATCTAAATTCAGTCCACTCTGTTATCAGCAGCAAGGCATCGGTATCAATCACTACCTCATACGGGTCGGCGCAATATTCAACAGCATCGCCGATGCGCCGTTTGGATTCCTCCATGGCCACCGGATCGTAAGCTTTGATGCGGCACTTGCTTTTCAGCAGGTGGTCAATGATAACCAGGGCAGGCGCTTCACGCATATCATCGGTCTGAGGTTTGAACGAAAGCCCCCACAAGCCAATCGTTTTACCCTGAAGATCATTGCCATAATATGCACTTAACTTCTCGAAGAGCACTGACTTTTGATCGTCATTAACATCTTCAACCGACTTAAGTATCCGCATGGAATAACCAACACTGTCGGCGGTTTTTATCAGCGCTTTGACGTCTTTTGGGAAGCAGGAACCACCATAACCTATTCCAGGATAAATAAACTTGTTTCCGATACGTGAATCGCTTCCAATGCCTCTGCGTACCATGTTTACATCGGCACCCAGAAGCTCACATAAGTTGGCTATGTCGTTCATGAAGCTTATCTTGGTTGCCAGCATGGCATTGGCAGCATATTTGGTCATTTCGGCCGAAGGCACATCCATAAAAATCACCGGGTGGCCATTAAGTGTAAATGGTTTATACAGCCGGGCCATTATCTCCTCGGCATGTTTAGACTCCACACCAACCACAATGCGGTCGGGTTTCATAAAGTCGTTGATGGCGTCTCCTTCTTTTAAAAATTCCGGATTGGAAGCCACATTAAAGCTCAATGGCGACTGCCGCTTATCCAATGCCTGTTGTATGGCTTTTTTTACTTTAGGTGCAGTACCCACCGGCACAGTGCTTTTGGTAACCACGGTAAGTGGCCTGTCCATATGCATGCCAATGGTGTTGGCAACTTCCAGCACATATTTCAAATCCGCGCTGCCATCTTCATCAGGTGGTGTGCCAACGGCTATGAAAACTACTTCAGTGTCGTTTATTGCTGAAGCAAGATCGGTTGAAAAATGTAGACGGCCTTTCTCAATGTTACGCTCTATCATCTCATCCAAACCCGGTTCATATATAGGACTGATACCTTTTTTTAGATTCTCTATTTTTTGACGGTCAATGTCAATACAAACAACGTTAATGCCTACTTCAGCAAAACAGGTACCGGTAACCAAACCAACATATCCGGTTCCTACTATGGTAATCTTCATAAACAGTATTTTAGTTATGGATAATTTATATCAAAAGGCAAAACTACCAATAAGATCAATGGCCTGCAATAGTTTTGAAGGAATTTTAAAATTCTGCGTAACAAGTGCGTGTCGCTTATCTGTGTGCCCGGCGATAGGCGCGTTTCCAGGCACGTCGGGCCCAATAGTTTCGTTTCCAGTATTTCCCCCAGGTTATGCCCGACCAGATGCGCTCATGAAAATAATATATAGCCAGTTTAACCGTAAAATCTATTACACTGATGATGCTGGCATCACTCAGGCTTTCATACATATTGCGCTTGGTGGTACTGTGAAAAATTACAAAGAAAACAATAAACATTACCGATGATGCTGCAATTCGATAGGTTAACGCCTTTATGAAACTGCGTTGGGGGCTGTCCCTAAAATTTCTTTCACCCAAATCTGAGCTTGAAGCGTTCTTTGCAGCGAGGTTTTTGGCCATAAAATTATCAACTATTAAAGTCCAAATATACAACTATTCACCAAAGCACAAGCCTTTAATCAGATTTTGAGTGTCAGAGATAATTTCTTAAAGGCAAACTTATTCATTATCAGTATATTCTTTCAAAACTTCGTGCTGATTTTATTTGTCCGGGTCACCGGTATGCTTCTTCATCGTGTTAAATAATCTGATAAGCACGAGATAAATAAAACACAGAAGCATCGATTTAATTGAAGAGCAGGAACATAAACGGGTAAAAGGCAGACTGTTTCCTGCAATACGTTGAATCCGACCATACATTTTTTTCCTTTATCTGAAGTCTCATGGTCGTGATGAACAGAGGTTGCTTTATAAATTTCATCATTATTGTTATTTAACGGGTGTTTCCATGTTTGGCTAAAAGCTTGCACAGATTGCCGGTGCTTCGAAAAAATAGCGTAATTTTGAGCCAAAATCTAAAAGTAATGAAGCCATATCCTGCCAGAATTGCATTAGTTGTTACCATGTTTTTTGTCACTTTTGCATGCAAAGCCCAGTTTCACACTGTGGCGGTAAAAAAGAGTATGCCCGATATAAAAGCTGAGGGTATCTTTTATTCACTGTCACGAAATGTAATTAAGATTGATGTTACCATCGAAAAAACCAGCCGGTATAAAGGTCCTTACGCCGATTATGCACAAAAGTATTTAGGCATTAACAATGTAATCACCGAAAACAAATCCACCTATGATTTGGAACTCGTAAACCTCACGGTGATGGCAGAACGCGATCCTGAACACACCTATTTTATAGAAATCCCCTCTAAAAGCAAATCATTGCCCCCACTAGCGCTTCAATTCAACGAAGAGGGTGTTTTGGGCGGGATGCAATTTAACATATCGGAAAATTCCAGCAGGCAGGCCTCGCAACCAATGCATCAGGCCGATTTTATTGAGCAGTTGCAGCCTTCGGTATTGGAAAAAACGGATACTATAATTCGTCGCATCAGCGTGGATACCACCACAATTGAAGAGCGTTTCGTGAGAAGAAGCGTATCAGAAAAAACTACAGAACAACAGGCCAAAGATGCTGCGGCCCTTATCCGGAAGATAGAGGAAAATAAATTTAATCTGCTTACCGGCTATCAGGAAATAAACTACTCACGCGATGCTCTTGACTTTATGCTAAATCAGCTGGACTCTCTCAAAAATGAGTACCTGGATCTGTTCAAAGGGAAAGTGGTTAAAACATATGAATATCACACCTTTAGCATAACGCCCTCAGCTTCGTCTGAGGGTACGCTTGAAACCATTTGCCGCTTTTCACCGGAGGTGGGTCTTGTGGAGAAAAGCAGTTTCAAAGGAGAACCTGTGAGTGTTAAAGTTGTTACAGACAATGATAGCCCTGCCCTGGACCAATTCCTGAAATCCAGAGAGAACGTTTCTCGCAGGAAAACAGGTATCTTCTACCGTATCCCCCGGCACAGCCGGATATCCATCATAATGGGAGAGCATGAGATAGCCGGGCTGCAAACTCAAATAAGTCAAATGGGCTCAGTTACTTTTCTTCCTGCCCGGGGGTTGTCCGGAGTTAAGTTTCATCCCGTAAGTGGTGCATTAATCCTTCTCTCAATCAATTAACCATTCTGTTTAAAGTATTTTTAAGTGAATTTTAGCGCTTTCCTGGAAAGAATCAAAAATTTATTGTTTTTCCCTGCTTACGAGTGGAAAGTAATTGCTGTGGAAAACAGGCCCGTAAGCAATGACTTGTTCCAATTTACATTCAGATTGATCTTACCTGCAGCGATAGCAGAATTTTTGGGCAGCTTTTTATATGTTAGACATGAGTTGGATATTGATGCCTACCGGTTTACCTTTCCATTGATTCGGGCTGCATTTTACGTTATTATTCAGGTGTTAACCATAATTTTGAGCGCGTATTTTATAACCGGCATGGCCCGGAAGTTTAAATCCGTTCGTAATTATGCACGTTCTCTTAAGCTGGTGATTTATTCTTTTACACCATTTATACTTATCGCGGCTCTGGGCAATCTTGTAATGCTAAACCGCAACCCAGCCTTATCCTTCATTTTGCTGCTTCCGGGTATTTATGGGCTGATACTTTTTGGTAAAGGGTTATCACCTATGTTGAATACTCACCCCGCCAAACGTCCGGCTTTTGTAATTATATTTTTGATATCTGTGCTGGGTATATTGTTCATACTTACCGGATTATTTAATACCGTTACCGGGATTGTATTTCCCGGTGCCTTGCCTCAATTATAAAACAGAAAGGTATGCCTGACGTATGCTTACCAATTGCGTAAGCAGTTTTTTGAGATGCTCAAGCGGCAGCATATTGGCTCCATCCGATTTGGCTATCGCCGGATTGGGATGTGTTTCCAAAAAGATACCATCAGCTCCGGCAGCTATACCTGCCCGCGCAATGGTTCCTATCAGTTCCGGTTTTCCTCCGCTTACACCTCCCGGCTGGTTGGGCTGCTGTAAACTATGGGTCACATCCAGTATCACCGGTACATTCATCGCTTGCATGGCCGGTATACCACGCATGTCAACCACCAAATCCTGGTAACCAAACATGGTGCCCCGGTCAGTTACCATCACCTGATGGTTCCCCGCTTCTTTAACCTTGTTTACAGCAAAAATCATGGATTCAGGTGACAGAAATTGCCCTTTTTTAATGTTTACCCATTTGCCTGTAGCTGCGGCTGCTTCAAGCAAATCGGTTTGGCGGCATAAGAAAGCCGGTATTTGCAATATGTCCACATATTGAGCCGCCATTGCAGCTTCTGCAGCCGAATGTATGTCGGTTATCACCGGAATGTTGAGCCTCCGACCTACATCAGCCAGTAAATTAAGCGCTTTCTCATCTCCAATACCGCTGAAAGAGCTGCTTTTGGATCGGTTGGCCTTGCGGTAGGATGCTTTAAAAACAAAAGGGATTTTAAGTTCAGTAGTAATTTGAAGGATTTCTCTCGCAATTGCCAAAGGCATTTCTTCATTTTCTACTACGCAGGGCCCGGCCAGTAAAAAGAAATTGTGTTCCGGATTGGCTGCAATGGAGGGTATGGCCGGTGTTGGATGATAATTCATAAGTTTGGGTTTAGTAATTGTATCGGTTTTTCCACCTGTTTTTTAAAAATTTTCTCACTTCCGCTTCCCTGGCATTGTTTCCAGGGTTATAAAACTGCGTACCCTTAATGGCTTGCGGCAGAAAGTCCATCTCAGCAAAGTTGTCATCGTAATCGTGAGCATATTTGTATCCCTCACCGTATCCAATGTTTTTCATCAGTCGTGTAGGTGCGTTCCTTAAGGGAAGGGGCACAGGAAGATCGCCTTTGGACCTCACCATTTCAAGTGCCTGTTCTATAGCCATGTAACTGGCGTTGCTTTTGGCCGAAGTTGCCAGATAAACTGCACATTGTGCGAGAATAATCCTGCATTCCGGGTAACCGGTCTTGTGTACCGCATCAAAACAGGTATTGGCCAGCAGCAATGCGTTGGGATTGGCATTGCCGATATCTTCAGCGGCAAGTATCAACATCCGGCGGGCGATAAAAAGAGGATCTTCACCTGAATCAATCATCCGGGCAAGCCAATAAACGGTGGCATTGGGATCGCTGCCGCGCATGGATTTTATGAAAGCTGAGATGATGTCGTAGTGCATTTCTCCCTTCTTATCATATTTGCTCAGGTTTTGCTGAATAATCCGGGTAGTCAGTTCATTGTCTATCGTCACTTCTCCCTGGACGGGCCTGGCTACCCCGGCAATGATTTCAATGGCATTAATTAACTTTCGGGCATCGCCACCGGAAATGCGCAACAGCGACTCATCTTCTTTAATGTGAAGTTTTAAACCGCTGTTTTTAAATACCAGGTTGACTGCCCTTTGGATGATTATTCTTAAATCGATTTCACTCAGTGAGTTGAGAATGTATACCTGACATCTGGAAAGCAAAGGAGATATAACTTCAAATGATGGGTTTTCAGTAGTAGCGCCTATCAGCGTTATCACTCCCTGTTCAACCGCTCCCAGTAAGGAATCCTGCTGAGACTTACTAAAACGATGTATCTCATCAATAAACAAAATGGCGGTAGTTTCCATTTGTTTAGCAGTGGCAATGACTTCTCTAACCTCCTTAACTCCTGAATTAATGGCACTTAAAGTAAAAAAAGGACGGGAAAGGACCTGAGAAATAATATAAGCCAGAGTGGTTTTGCCAACTCCCGGAGGACCCCAAAAGATCATTGACGGCAGTTTGCCCGATTCAATGGCAAGCCTAAGTGTACCTTTTGGCCCCAGAATATGCTCTTGTCCAACGTAATCGCTTAAACCCGAGGGTCGCAATTGTTCGGCCAAAGGTATATGTTGTTCCATAAATTAATCGTTGTTTTGAAACACAAACCTACATGAATTGAAACGAATTTACAAATAGATTCGTATTTAAGGGAGGCGTTTGCTCCTTAAAATAAAATTAAAATATCCGCTGATACCACCAATGTGATACTATCACAGCATAAAGCAGCGACAATCAACCTTAATCTGCGGGATATAATGACAGAATAAAAGAAAATCCGCGAAAATCTCCATCAACTGCGGCACATAATGAAAAACAATAAAAAAAGTAAAAATCAGTGGAACCTGCCATAAAAAAGGCTTTTTTTTGCTTAAATT
This sequence comes from Lentimicrobiaceae bacterium, assembly GCA_028697695.1. Lineage (GTDB taxonomy): Bacteria > Bacteroidota > Bacteroidia > Bacteroidales > Lentimicrobiaceae > Lentimicrobium. Next base: position 2,236 of record JAQVEI010000005.1, on the reverse strand, counting down.
CTAAGCTTGTTTTAAGGTTATTTTTTAAATATTTATAAATTGAATTTATAAATCACTGATATAGTGTAGATTATACATATTAAAATAAGATTAAAAAATTTTTAAAAATACTTGCTTTTTAAGCTTATCTTTATGTATCTTTGCAGCGTTAACCTTAAACATAAAAACATGAAAACTTTATCACAAATTTTAGTTGTAGCTGGTTTAGCTACTTTAGTTTCCTGCGGTCCCAGTGCTGAACAAAAAGCTGAGCAGGCACGTTTGGATTCTATCCGTATTGCTGATTCAATTTCTTTGGTTGAAGCTGAACAAAGACGTATTGAAGATTCCATCGCTGCAGCAGCAATGGACACCACTATGATTGTTGACGAAGAAATACCTGCTCAATAGTGATAGACTTATAAATTATAAAAAAAGGGGTGGCAACACCCCTTTTTTTATTGCGCTCTCTTCTAAATCCATCGTTACAATCTTTTTTGTTTACTTTTGTAAACGATGATAAATCATCATCAGCAGATATCTTTCGCTCTTATGACCAATAACGATACCCCAATGCAGACTGATGGCGTCAGTTTTTCATCTTTTGGGTTTGATCCTGCCATTATGGAGGGACTTGATGCCATTGGCTTTGACAAACCCACCCCCATACAGCAGCAAATTATTCCATACATACTTCAGGGTAAGGATGTAATAGGTTGTGCGCAAACGGGCACAGGAAAAACTGCTGCCTACCTCTTGCCGGTTTTGCAGCGTATCCTATCCCATCCTGTAAAGGGAATCAATACCATTATCATTTCCCCAACCCGTGAACTGGCCTTACAAATAGAGCAACAACTGGAAGGATTTAGCTACTTTATCAACATTAGCTCTCTGGCTGTATATGGAGGTACTGATGGGATAGAATGGGAGCAACAAAAACGTGCTCTTACACAGGGAGTGGATATAGTAGTGGCCACACCCGGCAAGCTAATATCCTTCTTAAACATGGATATTGTGCCGGTAAGTCAGCTTCAGCATTTGGTACTCGATGAAGCAGATCGCATGCTCGATATGGGTTTTTTTGATGATATTATGCGGATTATCAGTTACTTGCCCGCAAAAAGAAATACCTTTCTGTTCTCAGCAACCATGCCTCCCCGCATTCGTGAATTGAGCAGAAAGATACTCAACCAGCCTCAGGAAGTCAACATCTCAATGTCAAAGCCGGCAGCAGGCATATTGCAGGTAGCATATAATACCTACGATAAACAAAAAACCCCTCTGCTCATCAGTTTGATAGCCGACAGAGATTTACCCAGCATTCTTATTTTTGCTTCAACCAAAATTAAGGTAAAATCTATTTATCGTGAACTGTCAGCGGCCGGACTTAATGTGGGCGACATACATTCAGATCATGAGCAAAATGTAAGGGAAGAAATACTTCTAAAATTCAGGAACCGCCAGTTGCGTATATTGGTGGCCACCGATGTGCTTTCAAGAGGTATCGATATAGAGAACATCAATTTGGTGGTTAATTATGATGTACCTCACGATGCAGAGGACTATGTGCACCGCATTGGCCGTACTGCCCGGGCTGAACGTACCGGCATTGCCATCACTTTCATCAATGAAGAGGACCAGTATCGTTTTTCACGGATAGAGAAATTGATTGACACCACCATTTTAAAACAGCAGCCTCCGGCAGAATTTGGTGCAGGCCCGGTTTACGACCCTTCTGCGGTGAAGATGAAACCCAGGCGAAAACCAGGTCCAAAGCCCGGCAGCAAACGACATAAAAAAAACTAAAATGCCCGTACAAAGCTCTTTATTCATCGTTCTTGGAGCCAGCAGTGGTTTTGGCCAGGCTATAGTCAATCATTTACTTGTACGGGGCCACACCGTGATTGCTGTTGCCCGGCACACACAAAGCATTGTTGAATATGGCAAATCTTTTGCTTCCAGGTGTGAACCATTGGAAGCCGATGTTATGGACGAAAACTTTGGCGACAAGTTAATGACACAACTCAACAACAGAATACCTCAGGGAATAGTCGTCAATGCATCGGGGCCTCCGGCAGGTGGATTTTTTGATGTAACACCGGCGCAATGGGAAACTGCTTACCACAGTGTGCTTCATTGGAAAATATTGTTATTGCAAAAGGTTATTCCACTTTTTAAATCTGTTAATTATGGCCGCATAGTCATGATTGAGAGTGTTTCAATCAAACAGCCCGTGCCTCAGCTTATTTTAAGTAAT
>JAQVEI010000287.1 GCA_028697695.1 Lentimicrobiaceae bacterium | reverse complement strand
TTTACAGTTTTAATTTTTCTAATCGGTTTGAACTTAACCAGGAAGTATTATCTAGTTTAAAAAAGCTTTCAAAACTCTGGGAATATAGTGAACATGTATTCCACTTTTCATGGTATGGAATCAGTGCTGGCGAATCGGCACTACTTAGCTTATTATCCCGTTTGGTCCCCAGTTCCAAATATAGCGTTGTGCTGAAAGAAAATTTGTGGTTAGTCTTTGACGAACCTGATCTGTATCTGCACCCTGAGTGGCAACGTGAGTTCTTCAACGATCTTCATAACTACCTTCCAAAGTTATTTCCAGATAAGAAAATCCAATTGTTTCTCACTTCTCATTCACCCTTCTTAGTTTCTGATTTACCCAAACAAAACATCATTTTACTGGATAAAGATGATGACAAGTGTTGCAAAATTGTTACTGAATCAAAGCTTGATAAAACCTTTGGTGCCAATATCCATACGCTTCTATCGGATGCATTTTTTATGAATAAAGGCTTGATTGGGGAGTTTGCAAAAGTGAAGATATTTGAGTTGATGGCCGAAATCAATAAACTCAACAATCCGCAATTAACCACAGTTGAAGCTTTCAAAAAACGCATTGAAATCATTGGTGAACCAATGATCAGGCAAAAACTATATGAGTTACTCATGTCAAAAGTACTGTCAGATGACAAGGCAAGGAAACGTGCATTCCACCAAAGTGAATTAGACAAGCTTAACCATCAAAACAGTGAAGAGTGATGAAAAAAGTTGAGCAACTTATAGGTATTGATGGGGTAAGTAGATCATGGGCAGAGATTGAAAGGCGCTACTATGATAGTTTATCAGTTGTACGTGGGCGTTATCAACCCCCAATAAACAGACTAAATGCATTACGGGCAGATCCACTATTTCAAAGGGTAATTGAAAGAAACATGCTTAATTATTTTATTCAACATTTTGAAAGAATTATAAAGGCTACTCCGCAGTCCTTGCATCAAATTATTCAAGAAGTTCATGACAATCATTGGCAAAATGTTCTCACTCAAATGAGAAATACACGATTAAGCCCTGTTGGCACGAAAATCCTTAACGCTTTCAGCTACGAAAGATTAAGAAAAAGCAAATTAGTATCACTTGCCTCATACCTCAACATTAAAACTTGCCTTTATTGTAATGCTCAATTTACACTGGTTGTTCATAATGGTAATGAAAAATTAGCCAAGTTCCAGTTCGATCATTTTTTCCCAAAAAACAAATACCCTTATTTAAGTATTTCATTGTACAACCTCATTCCCTCATGTGCTTCGTGCAATCAAAGTAAAAGTAAAACTGAATTCGCATTAAACGAACTGGTTCATCCATTCTACGAAGATTTTCATGTGCTGACACAATTTGAAATTAATAATACAGCACACATTAAGTTACTTCAAGGACAATTAGTGCCAGAAAATGAAATAGAGGTGAAATTGTCAAACAGGAATGTACTTCAGGTTCGTAATCAAAATAGCTTCACCGCAATTGAAAGCATTTATAAGCGGCATACAGATATTGTCAAGGAAATCTATCAGAAAGCCTATGCATACAGAAATGGAGGAAAAGAAGCACTCATCAATCTGGAGCATGATGGGCAGCGACTTTTCGCTGATGAAAATGAATTAGAGTGGATGCTACTGGCAAATTACAAACAGGCAAGTGATATCAATAAACGGCCGCTGTCGAAGTTTATGCAGGACATTGCAAAACAGGCTGGTCTCATAAAAATCAATTGATTATGAAAGAAAACTATTATAGAATGCAAATGAAAGCAGGTAGTTATGGAAACCGCATAGCTGAGGCAATGTTAGAGCAGAGTCGCATCACAGCTGATATTAGTTATGCCGGAGAATCTTTTAACCACCTGCAAGCTGGAGATGTCATATTAATCCATAAAGGTGCATTTCCAATTTCATTAGTAAAAGTTAAACGGAAAATTGACGAAATTGAGGTATCCACTGAAGGTTTTGGAATAGATTATGAAATTGAACTTGTAAGTAATTATCATGAGCTAACAGAACGAGAACAAAAAGCAATCAATTTGTGGAAAAATTGCCCGCGAAATGGCACATTTTTCAAAATCGATCCGAGTAACGAAACATTCAATCGCATTAACAAATGGTATAAATTAATTATGAAGAATAAAGAAATAGATAAAATCGTGGCCCTGCTCGAGTTCAAAAAGCAAATCATACTGCAAGGCCCTCCCGGCACTGGAAAAACCTATATGGCTGATCTGGTAGCCAGAAAAATGACCGAACCAACCAGGAAGGAAAACGCCATGGAAGCAATCGAAGCTTTCTTCAAAGGCTTTGATGACTCATCACCTGCAATAAAGGAGAAAAGGAAACACTACCAGGCATTGTTAAACACCTTTTATGAAAAATTTCCAAAAGAAAAACTCTCCGAGCTCACACTCGAAGAATATACCATTGGAACGGGTGAAAACGACAGCTTTTGCTGGTGGATAGAACGTGGATTAAAAACTCTTGGTTCATATTCGCCGGGTTCTTCCAGGGCATATCTAATTTATTGGAGCAAAGATCTATTTGATTACAGCACACATTTCAAGCATTCAAAGGAGTTAAGTGAAATGGAAGACATTTCAGATGCTATGCATTACGTGGCAAATACAATCCACGATCTGATAAATGATACTGACAGCGAAACTGCTTACAAGCTCTTTGGGGATAGTTATTTGCTAAAACTGCTCCACACTTACCATCCAGATAAATATTTCCCTGTCAACAGCCCGAAATATCTTGATAAAATCTTGAACCTTTTTGGTGTGAACCAATCAAAAATGAATTTCCTTCAAAAAAATCAAAAAGTTCAGGAACTTTATACAAAACACAAACAAAAGTTCGGTACCGATCCCACCAATGTCGAGTTCATGCATTTCCTTTTCGATAACCTCAATTTAAAGGGCGATGAAATCATTTTGCCTGAAACTCCTGTTGGCAAAGGCAAATTCAAATTCATTCAGTTTCACCCGGCATATTCCTATGAGGATTTTGTAAGGGGAATCAACGCTACTACCAATGACAGCGGTCAGATTGAATACAAGGTTCAAAACAAAACACTTGCAAGCTTCGCACAAGATGCAATGGACAACCCCAATGCTAACCATATCTTGATAATTGACGAAATCAATAGGGCTAATTTACCTGCCGTACTGGGCGAATTAATCTATGCCCTCGAGTACAGGTACGACCCTGAAAACCCCGACAGCACAACAGTCGAAAGCATGTATGCTCTAAGCGATGATAAAACAACCAACGAGTCCGGAATCAACGAAGAAAGAGCATTAAGACTGCCAAAAAACTTGTTTATCATCGGCACCATGAATAAAGCAGACAGATCGGTTGGGCATATTGATTATGCCATAAGGCGCCGCTTTGCCTTTTATGATATGTTACCATCAAAACAAGTGATTCAGGACGTTGTAGCAGATCCTGAGGTAAGGAAATCAGCCTTGAATCTTTTTGATGAGGTTGAAAAACTGTTTTTACAGGAACAAGAAAATGGAGATGAATTCTTCTCTTACTTGGCACCGGACTTTAGCCCTGAAGATGTTCAGGTCGGACACAGTTATTTCCTCGCTAAATCGAAAAAGGAATTGGAAATGAAATTGAACTACGAAATCAAACCTATACTTAGGGAGTATCTTAAAGACTGTGTTTTGCAACCTTCAGCTAAAGAAATAATCGAAAAACTGCATGTCTGAACTTAGCATATTTCACGAGGGCGAGCACAATGATGAAGCAGTACTTACTGGCTTGCCAATAGAATTTTCCACAATAACCTATTTTCAAAAAAACCGTGGTAAAGAGATGATATTCGCCATTGAGCCGAATGGGGAAAAGTTCAGGCTTTCTGCATCTTATTTTATTGGCCATGGATGGATTTTGCAAAATACACATGCAATTTACATCCAGCCAAAACTTAACAAAACGGCTCCTCAAACCGACTACGTTAGTATGCTATTTACTGCGCTGGCACAACCAGATAGTAAAAAGTCCACCAAGGAGCTCTTCATTATAAATTGGGATGAACCGCTCATTCGTGTTAAACAGGAAAATGACCTCTTGACCCCATTACTGATCGCACAATTTCTTCGGCACGTACAGGTCATTGTACGCAAAGGACTTAAAAAATCTTATTACCGTATCACATCCAATCTTAACGGAAGAATAAAAGGTAAAATACTTGTAGGCGAAAACATTAAGCAAAACCTTGTTAAGAGTAGAGTTCTCAGACAGACATGCACA
>JAQVEI010000286.1 GCA_028697695.1 Lentimicrobiaceae bacterium | reverse complement strand
TTATGGCGGGTTCAGCGTTGAGGCACTTGCAGAGCGTATCGAAGATGCCAATAGCCGTATATTGGTTACTTCCGATGGCGGATTTCGTCGGGGCAAGCCTACCGGCCTGAAAAACCTGGCCAACGAAGCCATGAAACGAACACCCAGCATAGAAGTATGCATCACCGTGAAACGGACAGGTGAAGATTGCTTCATGGAAAGCGACCGCGACTTTTGGTATCACGACCTGATGGGTATGCCACTGGTATGCACCGATTGTATCACCGAAGAAATGGATGCAGAAGACCCGCTTTACATTTTATACACTTCGGGCACTACCGGTAAACCCAAGGGATTGGTACATACACACGGCGGGTATGCAGTGTTCACGGCAACCACCTTTAAATATGTGTTCGACATCAAACCTGAGGACCGTTTTTGGTGCGCTGCTGACCCCGGATGGGTAACCGGCCACAGTTACATGATTTACGGCCCGCTGCTCAACGGCGCCACAATAATGATGTATGAAGGTGCACCCAACCATCCATACCCAAACCGTTGGTGGCAAATGATTGAGAAATACGGCATCAACATACTTTACACCTCCCCTACCGCCATCCGCGGTTTGATGCGTTTTGGTTCATCCTGGGCCGACAGACACAACCTGAGTTCCCTGCGCTTGCTTGGATCGGTTGGTGAACCAATTAACCCGGAAGCCTGGAAATGGTATTATGAGGTTATCGGGAAAGGCCGCTGCCCCATTGTGGATACATGGTGGCAAACGGAAACCGGCGGACATGCCATTACACCTCTGCCTTCCATGCCTCTGAAACCCGGCTCTGCCGCCAAACCTTTCTTTGGTCTTGAGGTCGGCATTGTTGACGACAAGGGCAAAGAGGTAAAAACCGGTGAGGAAGGCAACCTGGTGCTTAAAACACCCTGGCCGGGAATGGCACGCACTATATTGGGCGATCCCGACCGATATGTAGAAAAGTACTGGCAAAAATACAACAGCCAAAAGTGGTACCTCGCAGGTGACTCCGCACGAAAAGATGAAGATGGTTATTATTGGGTCATTGGCCGCATTGATGATGTAATCAAAGTAAGCGGTTACCGGCTGGGTTCTGCCGAAATTGAGAGTGCCATCGTAAGCCACCCGGCTGTGGTTGAAGCAGCAGCTATTGCCTTGCCCGATGAACTGCGCGGCAATGTGATACATGCCACCGTTATCCTGCGTCAGGGTGTTGAAGCCAGCGATAAACTGGCCGAAGAAATCAAAAGCCATGTGGAGCATGAAATTGGACCCATTGCGAAACCGGCTTGTGTGGTGTTTGCCGATTCACTGCCCAAGACACGTAGTGGCAAAATTATGCGGCGCGTGCTGAAAGCCAAAGCCCTGGGACAGGATGTTGGAGATGTGAGTACGCTGGACGAGTGAAGGAAAACGAAATTTCTAATTTCTTCTAACCTGCTCCTTTGTGTTTCTTTGAGTCTTTGTGTCTTTGTGGCGAAAAGCGAAGAGCGAAGGGCGAAACCTCGTTTATAATCCCTAAAACAGTGCATGATTTATTTAAACCACTTCCCGGAAAGAGATTTTTTTTTAATTTCGTAAACTAATATGTTTATTCAAAAAATTCAGATTTATAACCGTTGGGGAGAACTTGTTTTTGAAGGCCGAACCACCGAATTTCAATGGGATGGTCGTTACCTCTCAAGGCCTGCACCTGCCGGCATATACGCCTACACCATCATGTATTCGCCCTATGATGCTAATGGCAAGCTGTTTTCACAAAAAGGGTATGTGATGCTGATAAGGTGATGCGATAAAAAAATCAGCTATGTAAAATTTGCAATTATCTTATCCCAAAATATCATCCACAGCAATACACCTACACTGTTCTTATTTAGAATGATTCTAAAATTTTAGGAAATAAATTAATTTACTCCCCCCCCTTTGTTTTGTAAAAAAATGAGTGTATATTTACTGACTGCTATCAAATATTAAGCATTCAATATTCATCAGTCAACAACTGTATGGCAAATAAAATTACCGGGTCGTTGTAGTGCGACAAACCATAAAACCACAGATACCGAGAAAGGAGGAAAAACAGATTGTGACAGGAAGTGTCGATGTAGTATCAGCCCGGAGCACAGACAAATCAAAACAATTATCCACAGGCTTATTACCGGCAAGGGGGAGTTGGCTGCCTTTACCGAATTAAGTCGGATACAGGCATTAACACAGGATTGATCTCTATATTTTAGCTCTATCGGGCACATCTGATTCATTTTGAATCAGATGTGCCCTTTTAAATAAAAATTAAGATTATGAAATTTTGTTGGTATTCCATTATACTGTTGTTGTTTTGGAGTTACACTAACGTTGTAATATCCCAAAATCTGGTTTTAAACCCTTCTTTTGAAAACAGAATTAAGTGCCCAATAACAACAAATGATTTTGATGGATACGTTGCTGATTGGATAAGTTTACCTATGGCCAATGTTACTTATTTTCATTCTTGTGCAAATAACAATGAGGCAGGAGTTCCTTACAATTGGTATGGTTTTCAATATGCAAGAACCGGCAATGCTTATGCATCAGTGTATGCAAAGGCATGGGATTGGGATCCGGACAAAAGGGGATACATAACGGGTGTGTTTTCGACCGTTTTGGAAAGGGATTCCATATACTGTGTCAGTTATTTTACAAATTTATGTGATATTGCAAATGGTGCCATAAAAAATTTAGATGCCTATATCCATGATACTTTGTTAACGTGGAACAATGGCTGGCAGAATTATCTGCTCTACAACGATCCCCAGATAAAACCATCCGATATTTTGACCGATACTGCAGGTTGGGAAGAAATCAAAGGACTATATAAAGCAAAAGGAGGAGAGAAGTATATTACCATTGGCAACTTTAACAGTAATTTTCACACCACTATGGTTAGCTTTGGGGAAGGGCCAACAAGAATTGATTATAATATAGATGATGTAAGTGTAGTAGCCATTGCCGGAATTAAAGCCCCCGCCCTGGGAGCCGATACCCTGCTTTGCCGCAGTGAAATGCCTTTATGGCTGCATGCACCCGATGGGTATGATTCCTACCTGTGGAGTACCGGTGAAACCGGCCAAAGCATAGAGGTGCATGACGAGGGAAAATATACACTGACCTGTTTCCTTGACATTTGCGGCAGCCTGAGCGATGAAATTGTGATTACTTTTGATACTCCGCTGCTTAATTTTAACGAAGAGATAATAATCTGCAGGGGCGACACAGCAGAAATAACAGCACCAGACGGATTTTTAACCTATCAATGGAGCACCGGAGACACCTCGCAAACACTGCGGGCAACACTGCCAGGAACCTACTACCTGGAAACTACCGATCGCTGCAGCACGCAGTCTGGTTCGGTAAAAGTTATGGTTGACACCATCCCAACCGGCATTATCAAACTTGGCAACGACACCACCCTTTGCCGCAACGGGAATGATTACCCCATAGTGCTTTCGGCCAACACCGAACTGCCCAACTACCTTTGGAGCAACGGCGATACCACCCGGCAGACTACCGTTGACAGCATAGGAATTTACAAACTAAGCAGCTATTTTAGATGTGGGGAGGTAAGCGACGAAATATTTGTGGACATTTGTCCTCCGTTTATTGACTTTCCGAATGCATTTACCCCTAATGGAGATGGCCTCAACGACACTTTTGGTCCGGTGCTGACCAATATGTTTATTCAAAATATTCAGATTTATAACCGTTGGGGAGAACTTGTTTTTGAAGGCAGAACCCCTGATATCCAATGGGATGGCCGTTACTTTTCCAGGCCTGCACCTGCCGGCATATACGCCTACACAATTATGTATTCGCCCTATGATGCCAATGGCAAGCTGTTTTCGCAAAAAGGTTGCCTGATGCTGGTAAGGTAATACGGAGAAAAATCAGCTCTGTCGTGTAATTTATTTGTTTGTTGCCGTTTTTATGTACTTTTGTCCATACCACTACAAAAGATCAACACATTCAAGACAAATAAATTCACAAACATGAAAAAAACCTTAAGCATTCTCCTTCTCGCGACATTTTTTATTGCCTGCAACTCAACCACAACCACAGAAAAAGCAGACGTAAATATTGCTGCCGTAAAAACCATTCAACTTCATGTAACAGGCATGACCTGTAAAGGATGTGAAAAATCCATAGAAACCGCACTTGCTAAACTTGAAGGTGTTACTGCTACAGAAGCATCTCATATTGACGAAATGACTACCATTAGCTACGACACCACCCTGCAGAATGTGCAG
>JAQVEI010000285.1 GCA_028697695.1 Lentimicrobiaceae bacterium | reverse complement strand
GTGTATTCTGTTCAGAAAAAAGGCCGTATCGTGAAAGGAGTAATGATGGCTTGTTGTATCGCCTGTTGAAGATATTTCAAGCACATAGCCTTTGAGGTATTCCCATGGGCCTCCAATTCCAGTAACCGTACTAATCAGGGTAATAATCCCTCCATGGTTGTCGTCAATGGCCATTACACATCCGGTTCTGGTGTCAGTAGGTAGCAAAAATTCAAATGTACTTTGTGCTTTTACAGGAAAAATCAAAAACATCAGAGCCGCGCAGCTTAAAATAAAAAATTGGTTCTTCATAACGCGTTGGTTGTTAATAAAAGTGGAATTTATGTCTTTCAAATAAATAGGCATAATTCAAAAATCCAACAGTAAGCGTAGTAGTCCATGCCGCAATAGGGCAAGTCAAGTGTAGTTTAACAATGCAATGGTAACATTAAAACTCCGATCAAACAAGTGAATCATAAAATTTTATCAGTCCATTTGTCTATTAATCAGAATAAATCAAAAAGGTCTTACGGATTTTTTCATTAACAATTGGAATAGTACATAGCCGCTAAGAGATGAATTAAACTTGATGGGTCGGCTTCAATCAACATAATACATTATCAGGCAGAAAGGTTGTAAAAGTCAGTAGAAAGAACATGCAAATGGATAGCGGGTTGTTGATAGTTGTTTTTAAACATTTAATAACATCTTAGAGGCGGTACTATTGGGTTAGCCTGGGATTATTTAAATGACGGGTAGCGTCGCGGGTGGTTTTCTTTTGAAGGTGTTTATAAAATGCCTCCGTCAGATCAACGCCGGTTTGATTAGCCAGACACATTAAAACAAAGAGCACATCGGCCATCTCATCGCCCAGACAGGCGTTCTTATCTGACTCTTTTTCGCTTTGTTCACCATATCTTCGGGCCATAATGCGTGCTACTTCACCCACTTCTTCCATGAGTATGGCTACATTGGTGAGTTCATTAAAATAACGAACTCCTTTATCTTTAATCCAGGCATCTACCTTTTTTTGGGCGTCAGCCAGAGTAATGGTTTGTATCATAATTCTTTAACTTCGAGTTTAAAACCTGACCCATGGACGTTTTGAATGCTTACCTCCGGATCATCTTTCAAGTACTTGCGCAGGCGGGCAATGAATACATCCATGCTTCGGCCTATAAAATAATCGGCATCACCCCATATTTCGTGTAAAGCCTGCTCGCGCGGCAAAAGATTATTTTTGTTGAGGCACAACAACTTCAGTAAAGCTGACTCCTTGGGTGTTAGCTGATGTTGTTTATCGTTGATTACCAGCAGCATGTTTCCGGAATCAAATCTGGATTTGCCAAAAAAATAAATTTCACCTTTGCCCTCCGCTTTCATATTAAGGCATCTTTTAAGTATGGCCTGAATGCGCAAATTTAGCTCCTCACTGCTAAATGGCTTCGTAATATAATCATCACACCCGCTCCGGAATCCATGGATGCGATCATCATCCCTGTTGCGTGCCGTTAGAAAAATGATGGGAATGTGTTTGTTTAATTGTCTGATTTCAGTAGCAAGGGTAAATCCATCTTTAAGAGGAAGCATTACATCAAGAATACAAAGATTGACATGATTGTTCATGAATAATCTCATCCCCTTAGAGCCATCCAATGCATGAACCACGCTATGACCCTTTGTTTCAAGAAACTCACACAGCAATGAGCTCAAATTAAGATCGTCTTCAACCAATAATATTTTTGCTTTCAGGTTCATGCGAAATTATAGTTTAAGTATTACCTGCATGCGCAGGAATACAAAGTGTGAAAACACTGCCAATACCGGGCTCACTTTTCACTGATACCCAGCCGCCATGAGCAGTGACAATACTTTTAACATAAAATAATCCCAGACCAAAACCTTTAACATCGTGCTTATCCCCGGTAGGCACACGGTAAAGTTTCCGAAATATATATTTTAAATCAGCATGTTCAATGCCAATACCTTTGTCATGTATTTCAACGATAAATTGTTGTTTAAGTTCATTGTAACGTGAGATTACCAGTATTTCCGGATATACACGGCAATATTTGACGGCATTATCCAGCAAATTATTCAGGATATTGATAAAATGAAGCCGGTCGGCGTTAATCCAAACCTTTTGTTTATCGGGTTTATAGGCTATGAAACCTCCCTGACTCAATATGCTTAATTCAAAATTACGGACACAATCTTTTATTATCTGCTGAGCATCAATGGTAGTGAGCGACAAACGATAGTCGCCCCGTTCAAGTACTGCAATCTGTAATACATGATCCACCTGTTCCTTTAAACGGATGTTTTCCTGATAGATAATATCGGCATACCGCTTTACACGGGGCGTGAGATCCTCATCAGATGCATTCAACATCATCTCCGCAGCAAGCGATATGGTGGACAAGGGTGTTTTGAACTCATGAGTCATGTTGTTCACAAAATCATTTTTCATTTCCGACAATTTCTTTTGTTTTAAAATTGCCATAATGGTAAATAAGAAAGCAGAAATTACGATAACAATCAACAAGAGGGAAAGCAAAATCAATGGCAGAATACGTTTCATATGTGCCTGCTGCTGCATGGGAAACCATATTCCAAGCATGAGTTTGTCTGAATCGTACAAACATGACAAGGAAATATGGTGAGTAGAAGCGGTAATTTTTTCTTTATGCGCTGAAGTATTCCCCATATACACGTGTTTATTGGCTGCATCATAAATTCCCCAGTAAAACCCGCCCTGAATATTGCCAAATTCAAGCTGTAACAGCGAATCGAGCGTAGTAGCATTTATGGCATGCGGCAGAGAAGCAGCAGTATGGCTGCATGAATCAGGGCATGAATCAGCTATGACTGCAGTAGTCTGATTGGCAAACATATGGTTTACCACCGCCTGCACCTTAACTTCAACACCTTTGTAAAATTGCTCCTCTTCTTTAAGTATTGCACTCTTTAACCAGATAAACTGAATAACAATTATTCCTGATAATGCAAGTGCGGTAATAGCAACAAGCCATATGATGATGTGCTTTTTCATAGGAGATTTTCAATACAAAAATAAGTTATTCTATAAGTATTTACCATGTAAAAGTTTTTAAAGACAATATCCGGATAATTCCTGATGTAAATACAGGTTATGAAAGATAAAATATCGCGCGAAGTCCAGAACAAAAAGACGCCGTATGCATAACCACCGGTTCAGTGGCTTTACCACAAATGTTGTGTTTAACAGCACAGGCTGAACCATGATAAAACCACAAATTTTAGCCGGATGCAAATATTCCGTTTATCTTTGCATATACCTCAATCAATTTTATGGAAACTTCAACACTTGAGTATCTGGGAGATCTTCAGCTTAAAGCTACCCATGTTAAATCAGGAGAATCGTTTATTACTGATGCTCCTGTTGACAATAACGGCAAAGGATCAGCATTTTCACCCACCGATCTTATGGCTACTTCTCTGGGATTATGCATGATTACCATCATGGGTATTGCCGCGGGCACTTCGGGTTTTTCAATTGATGGCACACGGGCACGTGTCACAAAAATAATGGCTGCCAATCCGCGCAGGGTGAGTGAAATTATCGTGGAACTGGACTTCCCGGCCAATGATTACACAGAAAAGGAAAAGCAAATCATTCGTTGTTGCGCTGAAATATGTCCGGTATCTCAAAGCCTGCATCCTGAACTGAAACAAACCGTAATCTTTAATTTTTAATCCGATGGAATTCAACATACAAGCAGGCACCCAGGGTCAGCAGACACAAACTGTATCCGCTGCCGATACCGCCGTTTATTTTGGCTCCGGCTTAATTGAAGTATATGCTACACCGGCAATGATTGCACTTATGGAGAAAACGGCTCAACTCAGTATTCAGCCGTTTTTGCCCGAAGGTTTTATTAGCCTGGGCACTGAAATAAGTGCATCACACATTAAACCTACGCTGGTGGGCGAAACGGTGCGCTGTGAATCTATTCTGAAATCATCCGAAGGCAATAAAATGCTTTTCAGCATAAAAGTCTGGAACGAAAAAGAACTGATTGGTGAAGCCATACACCGCAGATATATTGTGAATGCATTGAAGTTTATGGATAAGCTGGTTGGGGAAGATGAAGACTGAAGCCAGACCTTTACTCCCGGAATTTCGGGCGCATTTACAACCTCTTCCGGTGGTCATATTTACTCCCCTGCGAGCAAATTACCTATGACTTCAAGCCCATTAACTCTTTTTCCCACTTCAAAAACCATGCTTTCGGGAAAAGGAAATTTGGATAGAAATTATTATAAAATCATGTAAAT
>JAQVEI010000284.1 GCA_028697695.1 Lentimicrobiaceae bacterium | reverse complement strand
TTTAGCAATGCCTAATTCTTTGCACAGGATATTTCCCCTTGAAACAGAAATCTATCAATATAATCACCCTGGGTTGCTCCAAAAACCTGGTTGACTCTGAAGTCATGCTGCGTCAACTTCAGGCCGCTGGTTATCAGGTACATCACGACAGCAGTAAGCTCACCGATGTTGTTGTTATCAATACCTGCGGTTTCATTTTCGATGCCAAAGAAGAATCCATCAATACGATTTTAAGTTATACCGGTTTAAAAAACAAGGGTGATATTCAGAAATTGTTTGTCATGGGATGTTTGTCTGAACGTTACCGTGTGGAATTGCAAACGGAAATACCCGAAGTGGATGGCTTTTATGGCGTAAACGATATTCATGCATTGCTTTCAGCGCTGAATGCACCTTTGCGTGAAAGCCTGATTGGAGAACGCGTCATCACCACGCCATCCCATTATGCTTACCTGAAAATTGCTGAAGGTTGTGACCATCAATGCTCTTTTTGTGCCATACCGGGAATAAGAGGACGAAACATTTCAAAGCCCATGGAGCAAGTGCTGTCAGAAGCTCGTTTTTTGGCATCAAAGGGTGTAAGGGAGTTGATGCTTATTGCGCAGGATCTTACGTATTACGGCAAAGATATCTATGGCAAGCGCCGGCTTGCAGCCTTAATGGAACAACTTGTTTCTGTTCCCCAGATTGAATGGATCAGGCTACACTACGCCTATCCTTCAGGTTTTCCTTTGGATGTTCTTGATGTTATGCGTGAACAACCGAAAATATGCAATTACCTGGATATCCCTCTTCAGCACATCAGCCCCCGGATTATAAAATCAATGAAAAGGGGTGGGGGAGGAGACAGCTTAAGAAAATTACTGCATACCATTCGCAAAAAAGTACCCGGCATTGCCATTCGTTCCAGCTTTATTGTTGGCTACCCCGGCGAAACTGCTGCTGAATTTGATGAATTAAAGGATTTTGTGCAGGAATCACGTTTTGAACGTCTTGGCGTATTTACCTATTCGCATGAAGAAAAAACGCCTGCCTGGAAACTTGCAGATAATATCCGTCCGGCAACCAAAGCAAAACGTGCTGAAGAACTCATGCTTATTCAGCAGGATATTGCAACCCGGCACAATCAAAACCTTATCGGAAGCACCTTACCGGTTATGATAGACCGGAAAGAAAATGATTTCTGGATTGGCCGTACACAATTTGACTCACCTGAAGTAGATAATGAAGTGCTGATCCCTGCCAACGAAACTCCACTCAATCCTGGTCAAATTGTAAAGGCAACCATCACCGGAACCGAAATCTACGATCTTACGGCAACCATATTACCCTAAAATCATTTTCTTTTACAGTATGTTTGCGTAACTTTGTTCCATCACTGGAATACACCACATTAAGAACATACTGATTATGAATAACTTAAAATTATCTTCTCTCTTTATTCTGCTTCTCCTGGGGAGCAACCTTTTACAGGCTCAAAACCCAGTACCAGACTTTTTTAATTCGCGGGATGAAAAATTCCTCTACCATGGCAACACCGTCAATGATACCAAAGATGGTACCTGGATGATTTATTATGCCCACGATTCCAGTCTTCACAAAGTGGAAAATTATAAAATGGGCCTCAAACACGGACTTTTTCTGGAGTTTTCCACCCGCTCAACTTTAATTTCCGAAGAATACTATGAAAATGGATTAGCTGAAGGCCTTCAACGCACTTGTACTCAGGCAGGGATTGTCGAAACCATTAGTTTTTATCATCAGGGAAAACCAGAGGGGCTGCAAAGGAAATATTATGAGAACAGGCGGGATAAGTTATCGGAAGTGGCCAACTATAAAAATGGCTTAAAGGATGGATTATCTAAATGGTACGATACAGAAGGTAATCTTATTGCGGAATACAATTATTCCAACGGAATGTTGGAGGGAGCCCAAAAATCTTTTTATCCCAATGGTAAATTACGAAGCATCGACCATTTTATCAACAATCAATATGAAGGTGCATCCATTGAGTACTACGACAATGGAACGGTAAAGCTCTCCGGGCAGTATGAAAATGGTGAGAAACAAGGCAAATGGCAAAAGTTTGATCAGGAAGGCAAACTCCTCACCGTTGAAAATTATAAAAAAGGTGTACTTCGTAAATAAACAGAATGAAAAGAATGCTCAATAATCCTTTCACCTCTTTGGAAGGATACCAATGTTTTGGCTGTGCCCCCGATAATCCTTACGGATTAAAAATGCAATTTGTCGAACTACCTGATGGCGTAATGGCCACCTGGCAGCCAGAATCCCACTTTGAAGGATGGAAAAATGTATTGCATGGCGGTATTCAGGCTACCCTGATGGATGAAATTGCCAGTTGGTTGGTGTTTGTGAAATTACACACCTCGGGAGTGACTTCAAAAATGGAGGTCAAGTTGAAAAAACCGGTGCATATCAACGCAGGAAAAATTACCCTGAAGGCCAGCCTGAGAGCAATGCAAAAAAATGTTGCTATCATTGATACATCCATTACTGATTCAAACGCAACAGAGTGTGCTACTGGTGTTATGCATTACTTTACTTATCCCGAAGAAGTAGCACGCGAAAAGTTGTGGTTCCCCGGACGGGATAAATTTTAGAAAAAATCTTATTCCTCTTCCTGATATATCGCTTCAGAGACCGACCTGCGGCTAATGGCCTCAAATTCATCTTGCCAGAAGAATTTTTCTTCTGCAAAGGGTTCCAAATCAGTCAACCAGGAAGCATTTTCATTGTACTTTGCAAAAAACGGAATCCTTACCCATTCCGGATTACGCGCTTGTAAAAATTGTAGAACAAATATTTTTTCGCCACCTATCTCATTAATGCCCACCACGTGTATCTTTCCGGGTGCTGCTGACATTACGGGCCCGCGCACGGTTTTTGACATACCACTTACCTGACTGTAAGCATTGCGGTAAATATCGTGCGCCTGCTTTATGGAAATATTAAAGTAATGATGTGCGCCGGTATCCCGTGCCATAAACATGTAATAAGGGATCATGCCCAGGCTAACCTGCGTCTTCCACATCTCTGCCCATATTTCAGCCGAATCGTTTATATGTTTCATAACAGGGCTCTGTGTTCTGATTTCAGTTCCGGTTAGCCGGATCTTTATAATGGCTTGCTTCACAGCTTGAGTTGAAATCTCTATCGGATGATTGAAATGCGCCATAAGTGTAAGGTGCTTGCCTGCCGAATTTATACGTTCAAACAGTGAGATCAGGGCATCCGAATCTTTATCCGTTAAAAACCGGTAAGGCCAGTACGCCAGCGCTTTTGAGCCGATACGGATGGTGTGAATGTGATCAAAATCAGGGTGAAGTAATGGCTCTAAATATTTGGTAAGCAGAGCAGTTGACATGATTAATGGATCGCCACCGGTAAACAATACATTGGTTACTTCCTTGTGAGCTCTCAAATAAGCCGTAAGATTGTCCGCATCACGACTTGCAAACTTCATTCCATCCATGCCGGAAAACTGTGGCCAACGGAAGCAAAAAGTGCAATAGGCATGGCAGGTTTGTCCCTGACTTGGAAAAAACAATACAGTTTCATTATATTTGTGCTGCAACCCATGTAAGTAACGGCCCCTCAGTTTGGGTACATTCATCTTAAGTTGCCCGGCCGGGTGAGGGTTGAGCTCCAGTCGGATTTCATTGGCTATTTTCCTGATCTCTTTTTTATCTGAACCCTGTTCTACCGCATTCGCTATTCGCTTGTAATGGGCGTCAATCAACATTTCCCGGGAGGGAAAGTTTAAACGAAAGATTGGATCTTCACTGTAATTATCCCAATCTATCAATTCATTCACCACATAGGAATTGCTTTTAAATGGCAGTACTTCTGCAACTATCTTAATTTCCCGCTTTTCCTGTTCACTCAGCCTGGATAATTGAGGTATTGATACAAAATTTCCTGGCGTGTAAGCCTGGTATTCATTATTTTCAAACATATTATATTTTTATATTTTAAAGCAGGTTCCTATTATTTTTAAACGCTGCACGCGCAAATTCCTGCCGGTATAGAAATTGTCGAACTGTAAAATTACTACTTTTTGCAGGAATTACAAAATGAAAGTTAGCTTTTTGGGTATTTTTCTTATGAGTTGATGGCCCGAAAATAGAGTAAATATGGAGCAAGTATATTTATAAAACTGATTAAGAGTAATTTACCGGCATTCCGAAACAAAGGTTCAATTTAGTTGAAATGCTGAACCTTTTGACTTTAGTTATTGTTGGTCTTTATAAAATAAAACCAATAGCTATGAAACATCAGGTAAAAA
>JAQVEI010000283.1 GCA_028697695.1 Lentimicrobiaceae bacterium | reverse complement strand
CAATTCCTTTACCTTTACCAGGAAGCTTACCGATTCTTTGCCATCAATCACCCGGTGGTCGTAGGAGAGTGCAACGTACATTACGGGTGCAATAACCACTTGTCCTTTATCGGCAATAGGTCTTTCCACTATATTGTGCATGCCAAGTATGGCACTCTGGGGTGGATTTAAAATAGGCGTGGAGAGCATGGACCCAAATACCCCACCATTGGTAATGGTGAAAGTTCCCCCGCTCATTTCATCCAGGGTAATTTTATTGTCGCGGGCTTTTACCGCCAGGTTGCGGATTTCATGCTCAATTTGAGCCAGACTTAAATGACCGGCATTTCTTACGATGGGGACAACAAGACCTTTGGGTGTGCTCACCGCAATGCCTATATCTGCATAATTAAAATATATAAGTTCGTCCCCATCTATTTGCGCGTTCACCTGCGGGAATTGTTTCAACGCTATAGTTACGGCTTTGGTAAAAAATGACATAAAACCCAGGGAGATGCCGTGCTTTTCTTTAAACTTATTGTTGTATTTGTGCCTTATCTCCATTATCCGGCTCATATTCACCTCGTTAAAGGTGGTGAGCATGGCTGTTTCATTCCTTACTGCTACCAGACGTTTGGCCAGTTTAGAACGCAAGGCACTCATCTTTTTTCTTTCTTCCTTGCGGGGTTGCGGCTCACCGGAAGGCGATGACTCACCCGCGGGCATCCCCGTTTCCCGGGCCTGAACCACCTCTTCAACTTCTGCCTTACCTATCCGCAGGCGTTGAATGTATTCAATAATATCCTTGTCTTTGAGCGACTTTTCATCCATTATTTTGCGCGCAAGTGGCGATACGTGAAGTTTGGCCTCTTTTTGCGTATCTTCTGCGGTGGGTGCAGCTTCCTTAACAGGAGCTGGCTCCGGTTCAGCACTGGTTTTTGCTGCCGGTTTTTCTGCTTCTTTAGCTTCTGTTGTTTTTTCTTCGGATACCTGTTTATTTTCGGTAGCCTGCTTTTTTTCGGGTTGAGATTTTGCTCCTTTTTCGTCGGTGTTTATTTGGGCTATAATTGCACCTACTTCCACCGTTTCGCCGGTTTCGGATTGCAGGTGAATTACACCGGCAGCCGATGCATTTATGGTAAGGGTAGCCTTGTCAGAATCAATTTCTGCTATCTCCGCATCTTTCTCAACATATTCGCCGTCATTAACCAACCAGGATGCAAGCTGTACTTCAGTTATTGATTCCCCCGGGCTGGGTACTTTAATATCTATCATTGCCATATTAAGTTCTTTTAGTTTTCATTTTCAGCTATCAGCGACCATTCTTTGGGTGCGCACACCATCTTGCAAATTATATTGGCATTGGGACAGGTACATTCACCAAATGACTTTTCTATAATTTTCCGTTGCCTTACGGAGTGTAAACTGGTTGATCCTGTTGCAGGGCTGCCACTTTCAGGGCGGGCTACTAGCAAGAGGTCAGTAACTTTAAAGTTTCGCAAGAAGTAAGACCAGGCTCCCATATTTGCAGGCTCTTCCTGTGCCCATACGTATCTTTCGGCATTGGGATAGCGCTCTACCACCTCTATAATTTGTTTTTCGGGGAATGGATAAAGTTGCTCAATGCGAATGATGGCTTCATTGGATTTGCGGGTCTCTCTTTCTTCAATGAGGTCGTAATAAAGCTTTCCGGTAGTAAAAATAACCCGTTTAACTTCTTTTGCATTTACCTTGTAGTCATCTATCACCTCCTTAAAGCCACCCTGGCTTAAATCTTTGAGTGATGATACGGCCAGGGGATGGCGCAGCAAACTTTTGGGCGTAAAGACGATGAGTGGTTTACGGAAAGGCCGTTTCAGTTGGCGCCTCAACAGATGGAAAAAGTTAGCAGGGGTAGTGGTATTTACGATCTGCATATTATTATCGGCACACATGGACAAAAAACGTTCCATACGGCCGCTGGAGTGTTCAGGGCCTTGTCCTTCATAACCGTGAGGCAGAAAAACGACCAAATCGCTCATTACCCTCCATTTGTCTTCCGCACTGCTTATGTACTGGTCAACGATGATTTGGGCCCCATTGAAGAAGTCGCCAAACTGGGCTTCCCAAATGGTTAAAGTGTGAGGTGAGGCAAGCGAGTAACCATATTCAAACCCAAGTACGCCATATTCAGAAAGCGGGGAGTTGTAAACATCGAAAGCAGCCTGATGGCTATTCAAATGTTGCAGTGGGGTATAGGTTTCGCCCGAATCTTCGATGGTAAGAACCGCGTGGCGGTGAGAAAACGTACCGCGCTGGGAGTCTTGTCCTGACAGCCTTACGGGTATACCCTCATTAAGCAGGGAGCCATAAGCGAGCAACTCTGCCATACCCCAATCGAGCATGCCATTGGGTTCAAGCATGGCTTTACGCTCATTCATCAACCGCAACAACTTGCGGTTAAAGGCTTTGTCTTCGGGCAGGGTAGTGATGCGTTCTCCAATCTGGCGCAGCGTTTCCACGTCAACACCCGTGTCGGGTGATTGCTCAAAATCTTCGCTAACCGCCACACGTATATCGCCCCAGGTAGGCCCCAGAAATGGCGTAACTTTAAGTTTTTCGCTTTTGTTGGAAAGTTCCAGGTGTGCCTCAAAGATTTGATTTACCTCCTGTTCAAGCGCGTCGGCCTCTTCCTGGGTAATGATGCCCTGGGCTATAAGATTATCCACGTATATTTTTCTAACGTCCTCGTGGTTTTCAATGGCCTTGTACAACACGGGCTGGGTAAAGCGGGGTTCATCCCCTTCGTTGTGTCCGTAGCGACGATAGCCCAACAAATCGATAAAAACGTCCTTGTCAAACTTCTCGCGGTATTCCATCGCCAATTCAATGGTGTAAACCACCGCTTCAACATCGTCGGCATTCACATGAAAAATAGGGCTTTGAATAATTTTGGCCACATCGGTACAATAGGTACTGCTTCTGGCTTCAAGGTAGTTGGTGGTAAACCCCACCTGATTATTCACCACCAGGTGTATGGTACCACCTACCCGGTAGCCTTCGAGTTCCGACATCTGAATGAGTTCATACACCACGCCCTGTCCCGCTATGGAGGCATCTCCATGAATAATTATCGGTACCGTTTTGTCGGTATCCCCGCCATATTTCAGGTCTATTTTGGCACGCGTAATGCCGCTAACCACCGGGCCTACTGCTTCAAGGTGAGAAGGATTGGGAGCCAGGGTTAAGTTTACTGTTTTACCGTTCAGGGTGGAGCGTTCAAGCGTGGCACCCAAATGATATTTTACATCGCCGAGCAACTGCTCATCATCAAACTCTTTGTTGGTAAATTCGTTAAAGATATCTTTGTAGGGTTTACCCATTATATTGGCCAACACATTGAGCCGCCCACGGTGAGGCATTCCAATTAAAAACTCACTGGCACCCAGTTCTGCACCCCTTTCAATTACAGCATCCAGCGCAGGAATAAGGGATTCGCCACCCTGAAGTGAAAACCTTTTTTGGCCGGGAAAACGGCGATGGAGGAATTTTTCGAAAAATACTGCTTCAGTTAGCTTACGCAGAATGGTAAGCTTTACGCTTTTGCTGAATTTTGGAGTGTTTCTTCTGGATTCCATCCGGTGCTTTAACCAGTTTGAGATGGTAGCATTGCGGATATAAGCATACTCAACGCCTATCGATTGACAATAGGTCTGATTGAGGTGTTGCAATATTTTTTCAAGGGTGGCCTTGCCAATGCCTATTTCATTGCCCGCGTGGAACTCTTTCTTTAGATCGTCCTCTGATAGGCCGAAATTTTCAATATCCAGAGTGGGGCTGTATTTTCTACGGGTGCGCACCGGGTTGGTCAGGGTAAACAGGTGACCCCTTTCGCGATAAGCATTAATCAGGTTAATGACCTTAAATTCGTTGGGAACCACCAGTTCGGCAGAGGCCCCATTAACATAATTTTTGCGGGCAAATTCAAAGCCATCGAAAAAGCGTTTCCATTCCGGATCAACCAAACCGGCATCCGAAAGGTATTGTTGATAAAGCTGATCAGTGTATGCAGGGTCAGCATTTGACAAATATGAAAATTTATCCATTATTTCAAAACATTTGTATGTTGAATACAAAAATAGTCAAAAAACATTCACGTATTGATTTACCCTAATCAAACAACCAACACAATGGAATGTTTCCCGGGGGAACTGAACCTGAACATTATTTCCACTGGAAAAATTCTTATAGGTTGTGCGTTAAACTAACCCGGATAAATTAAGCTGCCCGGATAAAAAAAAGTCCGCCAGTGAGGCAGACTTTAAAATGCAGTTTTAAAATGATGCTACTGCTTAT
>JAQVEI010000282.1 GCA_028697695.1 Lentimicrobiaceae bacterium | reverse complement strand
GGCTGACCAAGATCAAGATTCAATATAACAGTGTCATCCAAATAAAACCCAAACGCATCACTGATAGTTGATTTTCCAACGCCGCCTTTAAAACTCAATGTGACGATTACTGTCCCATTCTCAGCAACAATGTTGTTGTTTGTAGCATTGTGCGCTAAAAATTCTTCCAACATAATTTCGAATTTAGCTTCTCTGCTTTCCGCCCATCTTCGTAGAGTCCTTTCGCTTTTATTAAAATATTCCGCCATCTTCTCGAAATCAATTTTGATTTCTTCATGTTCATTCCCCATTTCATTACCCCTTTTTGTTGAACATGTTCAACATTAATTTGAAGCATAATGACAAAAATATTTTAATTTGTCAATTTTTTTTATAATTTTGGTGAAAAGTGTTGAACATGTTCAACAAAATTACATCTATTTTAAGAAAGTAGGGTAGGGGGTAGGGGAAAGTGTTGAACATGTTCAACACTTTCTTATGTTAGTTGATGATTGTTTCGTAGCAATTTCTGCCATTTGTTTTTGCAGCATACAGAGCGATATCTGCATTTTTTAAAGCTTTTTCAATATCACAACCAGTAAACTGATCAATAGAAGTTATACCTATAGATACCGTACTTGATATTGGTGATGAAATTGTATCGAGAGACAGAGCCGATAGTTGAACGTTTTTAAGGATTTTTAGCGCCACTTTTGAGGCACCATTACTACTCGTATCTGGTAAAACAACGACAAACTCCTCACCGCCTAATCTCCCTATATAATCATGCTCACGCAACGATTTTTTAATAACTGACGATACATTCTTCAAAACAAGATCTCCAACATCGTGTCCATATGTATCGTTGATTTTTTTAAAATGATCAATATCAATCATCAAGAAAGATGTAACGTGGAGTCCATTTAGGCATTTCTCTCGCTCTTTTTCAATAATTTCGAGTATTGCTTTTCTGCTATAGACATTTGTCAAGGCATCATAAGAAACTTCTAGTTTTAATTTTTCAATCAAAATAGAAGGAGGAGGGGAGGGGACCAAAATTATACTTATAACTTCATCAAGCTCTTTTTCAATTATTTGATAACTGTGTTTTTGTCCGCTATAAGAAAATTCTACATAAGACTCCATCCCAGTTATGGAATGTTGTCGAAGATCGATATAGAAAGAGTAGAGACTTTCTATGGTGATCCCCGTTTTATAAAAGTCGGAACCTTCGTTGATTTTGAGAAAAGACCCATCTTCTTTTGAGAAAAAAATGATGTGAGCATTTGGGATTAGTTTAAGAAGAGGAATTTTACATAAGTTGGACTCTAAAGACATAGCGTTCCCTCCTATTGGACAGTTGCTCTAATTTGTCTATACTGTTTTTGTGCATGATCATGTTTGCCGTTTGTATAAATCGAAGGAGTAAATGAAATTGATAGTTCCTTGGCTTTAGCCTGGTCATTATTATATTTACGCACAACGTCCGTACGTTTTATGTCATTTGGGTTGACCTGAACATTAATCCCATTTACACGTAGCAGTGTATTCAATTCAGATAGTGTCTTTTTATCATTTGTAATATTTTTGAAGTTGTATGAATATACCAATGGAACAATATTGTATCCCTTGATTTTTAGATAAATGATTGCTTTAATGAGGGCAGGGGATGAGGGGTGAATTTTGGCTAATGGATAATGGTACAGGTAGACACACAATTTATCTGGCGCTTTGTTTGCAACTTTTATTAAATCTGAGACGACTTCCTTACAATTTGGGCACAATGGATCGGAAAAGACAATGACAGAATTTTTTGCATTTGAATTTCCGACGAGAATATTATCCTTGTTATAAAAAGTTTGATCTGGCTGTTTTAAAAAGAGCTCTTTGGCAGAAACCTGCATCTTCGCATTGATAATGTCCGGAGCGATATATTCACCATAAGTGTATAGAACGTCGTTTACTTGTGTACGTTTTCCATCCGCAACAACATCAAATGAAAATTGTACCATTTCCCATCCACCGGAGCTTGGGACAACCTTTCGAGGCATAAATTGAATATTTTCGGCCTTCCCGCCCTGTGAAGCGACGGCATCTTGGATATACGTTTTCATGCTTTTTGTGTCGATCGCTTGACACGCTGATGAAACCACCAGAAGGCTCATAGCTAAATTACTTAGAATACGCATCTTTATCTCCATGTATTATATGATTTGTAGGGTAGGGGAGGGGGGTTACTTGGCCGCAGAAGCAAGCAACTGTTGTTCATGCTGCTCAAACAGATCATGGGGAACTGATTTGTAAGCATTAATGAAGCGATTTATATACTCACTGCTGTTTCTAGCATTGCCGGGGCCTTTATTGTAACAATCAATGCTTTTCCAACTTTGCCCAAAGCGATTAATACACTGACGCAAAACCCATGCTCCTACGCGAATATTGTAATGCGGGTTATATATATCTTTTGGATTATACAGTCCATGTTTTTGGAGCAACGGCAACCAACTTGAATTGATTTGCATTAGCCCCATATCTGCGGTTTTGTTTCTATTGGATCCATTAAAAGCGTAAGGATGACGTCCGCTCTCAATTTGTCCGATAGCATAAATTGCTTTAGGTGAAACATTTTGTTCTATGCCGGCATTCATTGAAAGCTTAACCATTTCTTCTGGAGTAAGACGCCATGTCGTCTCTGCGAACAATGGATGCAGGAGTGATGTAAATAATAAAATAGACAGTCGATTCATGCGTGATACCTTACTTTAGTGGGCTAATCACTTCAAAAATCACTTGATGGCCAATCTTTGGGATTGGATCAAACGGGTATTTAATACCAATTCTATTTGATCTTTGATATGCAATATTCCCAATTTCATCAGAGTTCAGCAAGAGATCTGGCACGGGAACTTCATCAAAACCAAAAAAACAATTTTTGACTTCTGTAATGGCTTGTACTACAGGCAAGACGAGATGCTCAGAACCGTCATCCGGCACAGTCAGCATATTTATTGCCCCTGGGGACCAATTTACATCTGATAAGTTTGCTATATGATTGATTTTTTCTCTTGTCCCACGAAACAACATATTTAATTTTTCATTTCGGCCGCTTTCTTTAACGACATACAGCACTGAAAACCCATGCTCCGCATGCCACTTAAGAGAAGATGCAATAGCATTCGCACCAAAAAAAGACTGCCCAGATCGGATCAGAAAATGTTTTAAGTCGGTTTGCCAAGTTTTCACTTATTCTCCTTTTTTTTCAAGTTGATTGATTTCTTTATCGACATCAGCAGCATAATCAATTTCCAAATTATGAAGCTTTGCCTCAGACTGAACTAAAAGCTCTTGGGCAATAGAGGCTTTCAAGTCGGCACGTAATTGTGTATTGATCTTCATCGCGTGCAACTCATTCAGAATCCTCTCTTTTTCGAGGGTAGTTGCAATAGCTTCCTGCACGCTGGCCCTGCTGTATTGCAATGATTTGTCAAGTTCTGAATTATATTGGCGCAATTTTCCTATTGCTACATTTGCTTGGTTAACAACTACCGCCTCCTGGGCTACACAACAACCAGCAAAGAGTTTCTGCATGGTTATCATACCAAGAAAAGCTGTGATAAAAAAATATTTTTTCATTTTTTTGCCTTTTTAAATTCATTTTCAACGGATGTTGCAAACTCTTCTTGCAACATCAACATTAATGTTTCTGATCCAATAATATTCTGCTGAACAATTGAGGAAAGCAGATCGGAGTGGAGTCCTTTAACATTCTGAACTTTACTGCTTGCATCCATTGAACGATACAAATACGCCATTTCAATCGGAATTGCATTTTTGTATTTTTTTAGATTATTGGTTTGTAATTCTCCCAAATTTGATGTGATTTTACCCTGTTGCTCTGCAATTTTTAATCGTTGAGCTGCAGGGGAGGGGGCAGGGACAAAGCTTTTTTTGCTATTCATAAAAGTTGTCACATTGTTGGTTATTTTCCCCGCATTGTAAACTTTCGCTATCTCTTCAGGTGTGCCCGCTGTCAAAGGAATGGTAAAAGCCAATGCAATCAACACAATCTGCTTCATAGTTATCGCTTTTTCAAATAGGTTGGTTTCAATGTCACGAACTTTATACCAAGCGGGTTGATTGGAGTTCCTATTTGAGGATCAAATCGTCCTTCCGCTGTGATTTCAATTCTTCCTGTTTTGTCGACATCTCTGTCGCTTTCCATCAGATAAACCGATTGATTTACATTGATCACAATTGAAATTTTGAAGTCCAAACCTTTTACCTCATAATTTGTAACTTCGACTCCACTAGGAATAATTTTCTCAGGCAAATTATCTGTATTCAT
>JAQVEI010000281.1 GCA_028697695.1 Lentimicrobiaceae bacterium | reverse complement strand
TACTTCCCAGAAGAAATAAAACAGAAAAAGGTCTGAGGCGAGAAAAACACCGGAGATACCGGCCAATATGAAAAGGATATTAAAATGAAAAAATCCTGTTCTGTGCTTGATTTCATTCCAGGAAATAAGCACCGACAGTATGCCCAGCAGGTGTGTAAGCATGAGCAATAGCAAACTCAATCCATCCATTGACAAATGAAAACGTATGCCAAAAGAAGGTATCCATGGCTTATCAAAATCTGCAAGCCAAACGCTCATTGCTTCTGAACCTGCCGGATTTATGTTCTTTAAACAAAACAGGGTTATCAATATGCTGTTCACCAGAAGTGCAGACAGGGCAATCCAACGGGGGGCCTCCATATTCCAGCGGCCGGCAGCCCAGGAAACTAAGCGAAAAAACAGAAAAATGCCCGGAATCCAAATAAGTATCATAGAAATAGAATTATGGTGACACCAAGTATTACTCCTCCGGTAATAAATGCAAGGTACCATCTCAACCTGCCGGTTTGCGTCAAGAGTATCCAGTCATTCATTTTAACTGTAAGTGCTGCTATCCCCGAATAAAGCAGGTCAATGACATCCCCTTTATTTATTCTTGCCAGATAAACATAGGGTTGAACAAAGATTAGCTGATAAATTTTATCGAAAGCCCATCCGCCAAACCACAGTCTGTATAGAAAGCGGCCCAGGGCTGACTGCTTGAAGCCATATACAATCCCCGGCTTTCGTAAATACAGGTACCAGCCCGAAAATATACCGGCAAATACTGCAACCGCTGAAACCACAGGTAAAACAAACTCCAGGGCAGGTGTGGGCGAAAAGTTAAACCTGGGCAGGCTGTAAGCCATAAATCCTGAAAAAAGGTGGAGTGGTGACATCTCAATATATCCGGCAATTATGGAAAGTACCGCCAGCACTATTAGCGGAATATTAAATGCATATGAACCGATAGCTTCGGCCCTGGTTTTCAAATTCCCAAAAAAGGTGAGAGATACCATTCGGGAAGTGTACAGGGCGGTGAGTCCGGCACCTGCCACGCCGGCAATCCACAAAACCATCCCTGTATGCGGGAAAAGAAATGCATCCATCAGTATTTTATCTTTGCTAAAATAGCCGGCTGTAATCAGGGGTAAGGCCGAAAGTGAGGCAGCACCGGCAATAAAAGTGTAAAAAATCAGGGGCATCTCTTTGCGCAGCCCACCCATTTTAAACATATTGTGTTCCTCTTTCAGGCGCAGTATTACCACTCCGGCAGCGAGGAAAAGCAATGCCTTAAAGAATGCATGGATGAAGAAGTGAAATATAGCTGCCGACCAGGCACCAACGCCAAGTGCAAGAAACATATAACCTATTTGGGAAATGGTGGAATAGGCCAACACTTTTTTTATGTCCCATTGAACCAGTGCGCTAAATCCGGCCATCAGCAGCAGCAGTGCACCCATAATAGCGATAAGCAACATAACTACCGGTGCCAGGGCGAAGATAAGATGAGTACGGGCAATGAGATAAACTCCGGCAGTGACCATGGTTGCCGCGTGAATCAATGCACTTACCGGAGAAGGCCCGGCCATGGCATCGGGCAGCCAGGTTTGTAGTGGCAATTGGGCTGATTTTCCTACAGCCCCCCCAAGCAGGAGCGCAGCCGCTATAATGACGGCAGATGAGCCAGAGGACCATTGCATGGATACAGATTGCAGTATTTCGTTAATATTCAGGGTGCCAAAAGCCCGGAAAAGAAAAAACAAACCTATGGCCATTGCGGTATCCCCGATTCGGGTAACTATAAATGCTTTTTGACCAGCAAATCCATTCCTGGGAATCTTATACCAGTATCCAATCAGGAGATAGGAACACAATCCCACCCCTTCCCATCCAAGGTAAAGCAACAACAGATTATCAGCCAGCACCAGGATAAGCATAGAGGCCATAAATAAATTCATCCAGGCGAAGAAGCGAACAATGCCTTCATCCTCTTTCATAAAAAAAGCGGAATACAGATGAATGAGAAAGCCAACAAAACAAACCGTGAAAACGAAAATCAGACTCATGCTGTCCAGATACAATCCAAAGTTGGCTGAAAAGCCAGGGACATCAATCCACTTTCCCAAATCCTGAGTGAGGGATTGGTTGGTCGCTATGCCGGAAATAAATTCGATACCGATTAAAATGCTCACCACAGTGCTTAAAGCAACCGTTGATACACCAATGCTGTAGGCTGCTTTGGATGAAAGCCATTTACTCCCTGTGCTCAGAACAATAAATCCGGCAAGCGGGAACAAAGGTATGGTCCATAATAAGTTTTGCATGCTTAATCCGGTTTAATATTGCTTACTTCGTCAGCATTCATCGTTTTCAGGTTATGATATATTCTAAGTATAAGTGCCAGTCCAACAGAAACTTCAGCGGCTGCCATGGTGAGTATAAAAATGAACATTACCTGTCCATCGGCCTGCATCCAGTGAGCGCCGGCTACCACAAAAGCAAAGCCGGCAGCATTTAGCATAATTTCAACGGACAAAAGGATGTAAATCAAGTTTTTACGTATCAGGGTGCCGGCCAAACCAATCATAAATAGCAGGCTCGCCACTACCAAAGCGTGTTCCAGGGGAATGTTTATCATAGGTTACCTCCTTCTGTGTCCTGTAGATAGCGATGCATAACTGTATTTTTCCTCTTACCCAGATGGTAAGCGCCGAGAATTCCGGCGGTGATAAGCATTGCAGCAAGTTCAACACCAATAATATACTTTCCATAAAGGGCAATACCTACCTCTTTGGGGCCAATCTCACTGCCTGACAAGAATCCACTCTGGGCAGATGTAATAATCATAAGTGACAGAATACCAAGTATGATGGCCAGGATTGAAGGCCCTATCCAGGTTCGGGGATGTAACCATGTATTTTCCTGTTTCTCAGCTTCTTCGCCCAGGTTGAGCATCATGGTAACAAAAACAAACAAAACCATGATAGCACCCGCGTAGATTATTACTTCAAGTGCAGCCACAAAAGGGGACCCCAATATAAAAAATATTACCGCTACCGATAACAGCGATATTATCATATAAAGCAAGGCACTGAAAGCATTTTTACGCGAAATAACCATAAGGCTGCTAAGCACAGCTATCCCTGAAGCTATATAAAATGCAATCGTCATGGCAGTAAAGTTTTAAAATCTATGGGTTTATCTTCGTTTAATGCTTCACCTTTACCTTTGCCTCCAATGGCCATACCTGAAACATGATAATAGTTATAACCATGGTATTTTCCCTGACCCGAAATAAGCAGGTCTTCTTTTTCATACACCATATTATTACGGTTATATTCACTCATTTCAACATCGGGCGTTAACTGTATGGCATAGGTAGGGCAGGCATCTTCGCACAAACCACAAAAGATACATCGTGAAAAGTTAATCCTGAAAAATTCAGGATAACGCCTTCCGTTTTCGTCTTCGGTTGCCTGAAGAGAGATACAGTCGACAGGGCATGCTGCTGCACATAAATAACATGCCACACATCGCTCGCCTCCATCGGGGTCGCGACTCAATATGATTCTTCCCCTGTATCTGGGAGGCAGGGTAATCTTTTCTTCAGGATACTGAACAGTAACCTTTTTACTGAACAAGTGGGTAAAGACAATCCACAGACTTTTTAAAACACTTAACATATGCTGAGATTTTCCTGGTGGTACAATTTATTTAAGTCAGTGTTCAAACAATAAAATTACTGCCGCTGTAATCAAAATATTAAACAGTGAAACGGGTAGCAGTATCTTCCAACCGTAACCCAGAAGCTGGTCGTAACGCGGGCGGGGTTGCGAGCCTCTGAGCAGGATGAAAATGGAGATAAAAACAAAAGTTTTGAGGAAGAACCAAACCACTCCCGGCAGGAAAGAGGGACCGAGCCACCCACCAAAAAACAAAGTGGTTATCATGGAGGATATTAAAACGATGCCCAGGTATTCCCCCACGAAAAACATCCCGAATTTCATGCCTGAGTATTCAGAATGATATCCGGCTACAAGCTCCGCTTCCGATTCGGGAATATCGAAGGGTAAACGATGCGTTTCGGCCAGACCGGCAATAAAAAACACCACAAAGCCGGCAAATTGTGGAATAATATTCCACATACCTTTTTGAGATTCAACAATTTCACGTAAATTAAATGAATTGGAGAACATTACAACCCCCATTAGCGACAAACCCATAAATACTTCGTAAGTAATCATTTGAGATGCTCCTCTTATGGCACCGAGCAATGAATACTTATTGTTCGACGACCAGCCGGCAAGAACAATGCTATAAGCTCCCAAAGCAGACATGGCCAGAAAAAACAGCAAACC
>JAQVEI010000280.1 GCA_028697695.1 Lentimicrobiaceae bacterium | reverse complement strand
GGGGTGTTGAAGCCAATTGGAACATAAACCCCGGAGGGGTTTAACTTTGAATAACCCCCAATGGAGCAGGTCTGCGCCGGCAGACGCTGCGGAATTGGGGGCAGATAATGGCTTAGGATAGCGAACCCTGTAGGGGTTCAACTATCTATAGCTATTGGTAAGCAAACATGACCCTCCAGCCCGTAGCTGTCTTTTTCCCTGGAAGTTAAAGACCAGTGTAATCCTCTGGGGTTGTGAGTTGTTTTTCTCCCGCTACCTCCGTTTGGGTTCATTTACCTTTGGCAACTGCCCTACAGAGGCAGATAATGGCGTCGGACAGCGAACCCCGTAGGGGTTTAACTTTTTGCCTCTTTATGCCTGATTTTAGAAAAGATACTTTTCCACACTCTATTCCATTTCTTTGAGTAGCTTTTGTAATTAATATTTATACCTTTGTTCAATTAATATATCGCCGAAATCATTACACATTAATAAAATAATAGTACTATGAACAAATCTCTTTCATCAACTGATTTAATGGCACTTGAAGACAAGTACGGTGCGCACAATTACCATCCATTGCCTGTTGTTTTGGCCAGGGGCGAAGGTGCTCTTGTATGGGATGTAGAAGGTAAGCAATACTACGATTTTTTGTCGGCTTATTCGGCTGTAAACCAGGGGCATTGCCATCCTAAAATCATTGGCGCTCTCACCGAACAGGCCAACAAAATGACGCTTACCTCCCGTGCTTTCTTCAACGATTCGCTGGGCGTATATGAAAAGTATATTACGGAGTATTTTGGCTACGACAAGGTGTTGCCCATGAATACGGGCGCCGAGGCCGATGAAACCGCCCTTAAACTCTGCCGCAGGTGGGCATATGATAAGAAAGGAATTCCTGAAAACCAGGCAAAAATTATCGTTTGCGAAGGCAACTTCCATGGACGCACCATTACCATTGTTTCCATGTCAACCGATCCCGATTCCTTTGGCGGGTTTGGACCTTTTACGCCCGGTTTTATAAAGATACCATACAATGACCTCAATGCATTGGCCGAAGCCCTGAAAGACCCCAATATTGCCGGATTCCTGGTCGAGCCGATTCAGGGCGAGGCAGGCGTTTTTGTACCGGATGAAGGTTACCTGAGCAAAGCTTACCAGATGTGTAAGGAGAAAAACGTGCTCTTTATGGCCGACGAGGTACAGACCGGTATAGGACGCACCGGCAAATTGCTGGCCTGTGACCACGAAAATGTACGCCCCGATGTATTGATATTGGGTAAGGCACTTTCAGGCGGCGTTTATCCCGTTTCTGCCGTATTGGCCGACGACGACATTATGATGGTAATAAAACCCGGCGAACATGGCAGTACTTTTGGAGGTAACCCCGTGGCTGCAAGAGTAGCTATGGCTGCATTGCAGGTGGTAAAAGATGAAAACCTTGCCGAAAGGGCCGAAACGCTCGGTAAAATATTCCGCGAAGAGATGTCAGCCATACAAAGTGATATGATTACACTGGTGCGTGGAAAAGGATTGCTCAACGCCATCATCATTAAACCCAAAAATGGTAAAGAGGCCTGGGATGTGTGCGTTACCATGAAAGAAAACGGCCTGCTTGCCAAGCCTACGCATGGCGATATCATCCGTTTTGCTCCCCCATTAATCATTACCGAAGAGCAACTGAGAGAAGCCATTGAGATTATTAAGAAGTCTATCCTCTCCTTCGGATAAAATAATAGTAAGTCTGCATTTAAAGCCGGGACCTGTTTCCGGCTTTTTTGGCTATTGGGATAATTTTGCGAACGGCAGGTCTGTACTTTGGGTTTAATATTTCCAAAACATCAGTAAGCCATCAATTCCTGGCGGCGTGAATTCGCGAAGGAGCGTAACGCAGGGAAAAAGCGATCAAATTGCCCCTGATAATAGCCATAATTCTTGCGGAGTTCATCAGTGGCATGTTCCATACCCGATGGAAAGGAGGTGCGTTTGGCCATGCCGCTCAGCCCCCGGTGCAATCCTTCCAGCCTGCTGTAGTTAAACAGCCAGTCGTTTTTAAGCATAAAGGGGAGCATATAACGGGTACGTGGCGGCAGGCCGCGGAAATTACGCATCAACACATGGTACATGCTCATGGTAAAATGCTTGAGCGGTTCCTCCGACCACCGATCCCAACCGGCAGCCAGAAAATGATCGAAATACATATCCACCACCACACCCGCATATTTGTGAAACAGAGGCCGCAAACTCAAAACCGTCTCTTTTACGACAGGATGGCTGTCGGTAAATTCATCAATGTCACGGTGAAGCTGGATGCCTGCCCGAATTCCGGCACTGTACTGCTCAATACGCCTGCCTTTCACATGATCGGCAATAAAATTCCCTATAATGATGTCGGGATCATTGCCCGATAGATAAAGATGGGCCAGAAAATTCATACCCTGCAAAAATACACTATTTTAACCAATCCTAAGCGTCTCCCGGTCTCTCTGTCTCCGTGTATCAAAGATAATCACCGGGTATTTATCGGAGTGCCATTCACTTCCTCACTGCCCTTAACCACATTGTCATTTTAATGGATAAATTGATGAACAGTATATTTCCGTTGGCATTGCGTTCAATATTGTCGATACTTTCGTCGAAGGCTGCGCTTATGGTGTCTATGTTACCCGGATGTATAAAGTCGGAGAATTTCCGGATAAATTCCAGCTCTTCACCTTCGCTTCGAATTTTGGATTCCAGTTTGTAATTCATCAGCAGGCAGCGGCGGGCAATGTCGAGGCCATAGCGCAGCAGGCTTTTTTGTTTCTCCCGCCCCAGTTTAACAAAATCGGCACTCATCTGATACAGGGAGGCAAAGTTGTTTACGTAGCAAAGCCGCATCCAGTTTCTGAAAAACTGAAAATTCTCCTCGTCTGTATCGCCGGTTTCTGCCATTTGCAGGGCAACATTCAGGTTGCCGCCGGCTTTGAACCTTATCTTCGCCGTATCTGCGGCTGCTATCTGTTTGCGTGACAGTAGCCCTTCCGTCAGTTCATCATCAGACAAAGGCGCAAAACGTATCATTTGCGTACGCGATAGTATGGTCAGCGGGATTAGATCCGGGTTTTCAGATATCAAAATAAACAGGGTTTTGTCGGGTGGCTCTTCCAGTATTTTAAGGATACGGGTAGAAGCAGCATGATAAATGCGCTCGACCATCCAAATGAGCATTACCTTGTATTCCGATTCAAAGGATTTATAGGCCAGGGTTTGATTTATGCTGTTGATGTCTTCGGTATTGATGATGCCTTGTTTATTTTCCACCTCCATTTGCCGGTACCATTCTTCCAGGTTGATATATGCCTTGCGCTCAATCAGGTAGTTGCGCCAGGTACCTAAAAACTCTCTGCTGCTGGCCTTCTGAACGGCAGATGTTTTGGTTACCGGGAAGATAAAGTGCAGGTCGGGATGGGCAAGCTTCTCATACTTCACACAGGAAGGGCATTGGCCGCAGGAATCATCCGGCCCGCGCCTCCTGCAGTTGATGTACTGAGCGTAAGCCAGTGCCATAGCCATTTTACCCGAACCCGGTGCCCCGTGAAACAACTGTGCATGACTCACCCTTTGGTCTTTCACACTGTTGATAAGGCGGCGCTTTATTTCCTGTTGTCCGACAATGTCAGCGAATTTCATATGGTATTGCGAATTATAAACTTCAAAATTAATAAATAGTCTGCACACCCCGCAATAAAAACCATGCCGGCACTCTGTTTTAGATGTTTTGCTTGCGATAGTTTTGTCTGCTTATGCAGCCATGCTTCATTGTGGGTTATGGATAGTTAAACCCCTACAGGGTTCTCTATGTTTTTGCTCTGACTTACCCCCAATTCCGCTTTGTCTGCTTACGCAGCCACGCTTCATTGGGGGTTATTTATAGTTGAACCTCTACAGGGTTCTACAGGCTTTCTTCCCTCATTTACCCCCAATTCTGCTTTGTCTGCTGCCGCAGACAGCTTCATTGTGGGTTATGGATAGTTAAACCCCTACAGGGTTCTTTTTTATTTTGCCCTGACTTACCCCCAATCCCGCAATGTCTGCTGCCGCAGCCATGCTTCATTGGGGTTATTGATAGTTGAACCTCTACAGGGTTCTACAGGCTTTCTTCCCTGATTTACCCCCAATTCTGCAATGTCTGCTGCCGCAGCCATGCTACATTGGGGGTTATTGATAGTTGAACCCCTACAGGGTTCAGCGTTATCAAAGGGTGCAAACAAACTGCAACCCCAGAGGGGTTGAACTATCCCACATCTTCCTGGGAAAAGTTGAACCCCTACAGGGTTCAGCGTTAAAATCAGGAAAAAAACAGGCCGGAAGCTAAGCTTCCAGATCGGA
>JAQVEI010000279.1 GCA_028697695.1 Lentimicrobiaceae bacterium | reverse complement strand
TCAATACGAGGGACTTAATGTTGAGCACGAAACCGTTCGCCATTCAGTTGGAGTATTTGATGTTTCACACATGGGCGAATTCTGGGTTAAAGGTCCCAAAGCAACCGAGCTTCTTCAATGGGTAACATCCAATGATGTCAGCAAGCTTACCGATGGCAAAATTCAATACTCATATTTTCCCAATCACAAGGGAGGCATTGTGGACGACTTTCTGGTTTACCGTATTGATGCCGAAACTTATATGCTTGTTGTAAATGCAGGCAATATCGATAAAGACTGGGCATGGATTAATCAGGAGAATAAAGTGGGTGCCGAACTTTATAACGCTTCGGGAGAGATATCCCAGCTTGCCATTCAGGGTCCTCTGGCGCTCAAAGCCATGCAAAAATTAACGGATGAATCCATAACTGATATGGAATACTATACGTTTAAAAAGCTGACTTTCGCAGGTGTTAAAGACGTCATCTTTTCAATTACCGGTTACACCGGATCGGGAGGATGCGAAATTTATTTTGCCAACGAGGATGCCCCTGTCATCTGGAAAGCCGTATTTGAGGCCGGAAAAGAATTTGGGATTAAACCTATAGGATTAGGTGCAAGAGATACCCTGCGTCTGGAAATGGGTTTTTGCCTCTATGGAAATGACATTGATGAAACCACTTCACCTATTGCAGCCGGCCTGGGCTGGATAACCAAATTTACTGATGAAAAGGAATTCATTAACAAAGCAGCTTTACTGCAGCAAAAGCAGGAAGGCGTAGCGCGTAAGTTAGTGGGTTTTGAAATGATTGATCGTGGCATTCCGCGTCAGCATTATGCAATAATGAACGAAGAAAGAGAGCAAATAGGTGAAGTAACCTCGGGAACCCAGGCACCTTCGCTAAAAAAAGCCATTGGTATGGGATACGTTGATAAGGCTTACACCAAACCGGGAACTCCCATCTTTATCAACATTCGCGACAAACACCTGAAAGCCGAAGTGGTAAAGCTTCCCTTTTACAAAGGATAAATCATGAAAAGCAAACGAACGCTGGAGGTCTGCTTATCCCCGGCATTGTTTCCTTTTAAACAAACACCTCAACCTCACCTCACGCTGGTCATAGATGTGCTCCGGTTTTCAACCAGTGTGATAGCTGCTTTCGATTACGGGGTGAAGGAGGTTATTCCCGTTGACTCACTGCTGGAAGCAGAGCAGCTCAAGCAGGAAGGCTTTCTGGTTGCTGCAGAACGGGACGGCGAGAAATTACCCTTCGCCGACTTTGGTAATGCCGCCCGCGACTTTAACGTGCCGGCTATCGCAGGCAAAACGTTGGTATACTCTACCACCAATGGCACTGCGGCATTGCTGCTGGCTGCAACAGCGGGAACTGCTGCCATGCTTGCTTTTACCAATATAAATGCGGCTCGACAATGGATATTATCCGGCTCACTGCCTGTAGTTTTGTTGTGCAGTGGATGGAAAAATCAAATCAGCATCGAGGACACATTATGCGCCGGTGCCTTTGTAGAGGCCATGGTGCATGATGTTGACTTCTCCATAAACTGTGATGCCGCAAGGCTATCGCTCTTATACTGGCAATCAGCGGGCAAAGACCCAGGCGCCCTTATTCAGGATTCACAGCATTATCATCGTCTCCTGAATCTGGGAATAAATCCGGACTTGGAATACACACTTAACACCTCATCCAGCGATTCAGTTCCCGTTTTAACGGGAAATAAACTCAGGAAATATCCATTTTAACGAAAAAGCCTATTCACAAAATACTGTCGGGATAAAAATTGGGAAGTAAAGCTCCTTACATAAGGTCTGACCATTGGGTTAATTTTTATTTTGACATAAAAACACATCAGAATGAAAAAACACATTTTAATCATTTTTTGTCTTTCACTCATGATCACTTCATGCAATTCAACTCAGGAAAAGCAAACCACTCCCGATAATGATTTTAAATTTTTGGTTGAGCAGTTTGCCGATTTACGCATTATGCGCTATCAGGTACCCGGTTTCGAATCGCTTAGCCTCAAACAGAAAGAACTGATTTATTATCTCAGTGAGGCTGCATTGGCTGGAAGAGACATTCTTTTTGATCAAAACTACAAATACAACCTAACCATCCGGCGAACCCTGGAAAACATTTACGAGAATTATGATGGAGATCGCAATTCTCCTGAATTTGAAAAATTTATGGTGTATCTGAAACGGGTTTGGTTCAGCAATGGCATTCATCATCATTATTCCAAAGACAAATTTTATCCTGAAATCAGCGAATCCTATTTCAGAACCCTGATTGCTGCAACTCCCCCGGATAATTTTCCCGTCAAAACAGGACAATCTCTGGAAGAATTTACTGAAGAGATCATTCCCATAATTTTCAGTCATGACATCGCGCCAAAAGCTGTAAGTCAATCGGCCGGTGAAGATCTGCTGTTAAACTCCGCCTGTAACTTTTACGAAGGTGTTACTGAAGCAGAAGCTGAAGCGTTTTACAAAGCACAAAAAGCCATGGATATAAAAACCGGTGGCGACACACTGGTATCCTATGGACTAAACAGTAAACTTATCAAACGTAATGGTAAAGTAACTGAAGAGGTTTACAAAGTTGGGGGTTTATACTCGGCTGCCATTGAAAAAATAGTTTATTGGCTCGAAAAAGCTGCCGGAGTAGCTGAAAATGACTTACAACAACGCACCATCAATTCATTGATTGACTATTACAAAACCGGTGATCTGAAAACCTGGGACAAGTACAACGTGCTGTGGGTGGGCGATATGCAATCGGAAGTCGACTTTGTGAATGGATTTATTGAAGTTTATGGCGATCCTCTTGGCATTAAGGCCACCTGGGAAAGTGTGGTAAACTTCAAAGATCAGGCTTCCACCAAGCGCGCCACCATCATCAGTGAAAACGCGCAGTGGTTTGAAGACAACTCACCGGTAGATTCTAAATTTAAAAAGTCAAAGGTGAAAGGTGTTTCTGCCAAAGTAATTACAGCAGCACAATTGGGAGGCGACTGCTACCCAAGTACACCCATTGGGATAAATTTACCCAATGCTGACTGGATAAGAAAAGAACACGGCTCAAAGTCGGTAACCATTGAAAACATTACCTACGCTTACGATCAGGCCTCCATGGGCAACGGCATGCTCGAAGAGTTTGCCGCTGATGAGCAGGAGATTGCGCTTGCTCGCCAATATGGCAGCCTGGCAAGCAACCTGCACACAGACCTGCATGAATGCCTCGGACACGGATCGGGACAGTTGCTCCCGGGCACCCGCGGAGATGAACTGAAAAATTATGGCTCTCCGCTTGAGGAAGCACGGGCCGACCTTTTTGCCTTATACTATATAGGCGATCCTAAAATGATTGAGCTGGGTCTTTTCGATAAAGAAGAAGTAGCCATGGCAGAATACAACAGCTATATCCGCAATGGCCTGATGACACAGCTCACACGTATTGAACCGGGTAAAAACATTGAACAGGCACACATGCGTAATCGTCAATTGATTGCATCATGGGCATACGAGCAAGGAAAAGCCGATAATGTAATTGAGAAGTTTACCCGCGACGGAAAGTCATTTGTAAAAATTAATGATTATAAGGCGTTGAGGCAATTATTCGGAAAGCTGCTTGCTGAAATACAGCGCATTAAATCTGAAGGCGATTATGAAGCCGGCCGAAACCTGGTTGAAAAGTATGGCGTAAAGGTTAACCCCGATTTGCATAAGGAGGTATTGGCCAGATTTGAAAAGCTTAACATTGCCCCCTACGGCGGATTCATCAACCCGGTGTTTGTTCCTGAAACAGAAAATGGAAAGATTACTTCAATAAAGGTTGAATATCCGGATGATTATGCCGGACAGATGCTCAATTATTCAAAAAATCACAGTTTTCTTCCCTCCATCAACTAAGGAATAGAAATCACAAAAATGACGAGCTGTGTAAAGTGTGATATGAAAAATATTCACTTTACGCAGCTTTTTTATAATGCTGTATGACCGGCCTGTTTAAATGAGAATCTGAAAAAATACTTAAGACAACCGGTATCGGTTTTGCCTTTAACTTTTAAGGTACGTTTTTACGTGTCTTTTTGCCTAATGCCCACAGGAGCAGCCACCACCGCAACCGTCTGAGTAGTCTTCGTCTTCAGAGCCGCATCCACCCGAACCACAGCTTCCCGAACCGCAACTTCCATCACTACACCACCCGCTGTCTTCCACGTATTGCACCGGTAATCCCTCAAGAAACCAGGCTTTAATGCCTCCACTTATATATGAAACATGTTCAAACCCCTGATGAATAAGCAGGTTGGCAGCTTTAAAACCATCTTCCTCGGAAT
Organism: Lentimicrobiaceae bacterium; assembly: GCA_028697695.1. Taxonomy (GTDB): domain Bacteria; phylum Bacteroidota; class Bacteroidia; order Bacteroidales; family Lentimicrobiaceae; genus Lentimicrobium. The sequence continues at coordinate 16 of JAQVEI010000279.1, read as the reverse complement.
TTCCACCTACCACGTA
>JAQVEI010000278.1 GCA_028697695.1 Lentimicrobiaceae bacterium | reverse complement strand
AGAAAAAAATAACCGGCATGTGGTATACGCCACAGAAAGAGTGGCTGATGCTTACAGGTTGACCAGCAACTTTGAAGAAGCAGCCAAATGGTATGCCAAAGCCATTGAAAAGGGTACTACCCATAGTTTGGTATGGTTAAATTATGGGCAGGTATTGCGAAGCATGGGGCAATACAGCCAGGCGATAGAACAGTTCCAAAAATATGCTCAGCTCAACCCTTCCGACCCCCGCGGAAAGCTTTATGCAGAATACAGTGCTGAAGTCCAGCAATGGAGCAAGCCCGAATTCAATTTTACCCTTTATAATGCAGAAGCAATCAATGGCCCTTATTCGGAATTCTCTCCCGTTTACCTGAATGATGGCATTGTTTTTACCAGTGATAGGATGAATAAAAGTGGCGAAAAACGTTTTGGATGGACCGGTGCCTACTATTTGGACCTATGGTATGCTCCATTAAGCCAGGTTGAACCCGGCATTCCGGCTGTTCCCGGTAAACCATCCATTTATTCATCACAACTCAGCATGCCATACCACGATGGGCCCGCTACCTTCTCAAAAGATGGTAAAACAATGTATTATACCGTGGTTGAGCGCAAAGCCGGCGATCTGGACTCTTCGCGCTATTATACCAATAAGCTGAAGATTTTCAGCAGCTTACTTGAGGATGGAAAATGGAGTGAACCCCGCGCTTTTTTCTTAAATAACGATGCGTGGTCGGTGGGCCATCCCGCGCTCTCCGATGATCAGAATACCATGTATTTTGTATCCGATATGCCTGGAGGATTTGGCGGGACCGATATATATGCCGTGCAACGTAATGGTGAGAGTTGGGCTAATCCGGTGAATTTAGGAGCCGAAGTAAATACTTTTGGTAATGAAATGTTCCCATTTTCATTTCAGGATAGCGTGCTTTACTTTTCTTCTGATGGTCATCCCGGATTGGGTAGCCTTGATATATTTAAAACAACAGGAAAAGGCCAAGACTGGAGTAAACCGGAAAATCTTAAAGCTCCTGTTAATTCAGCAGCAGATGACTTCGGATATGTATTGAAAGCCGATGGTACAGAAGCCATGTTGAGTTCAAACCGGCCAGGTGGTAAAGGAGAAGACGATATTTATATGGTGCAAATCACCGAACGCTTACCGGAGTTTGTGTGGTTGGAAGGAGAGGTAAAAGACCTGGCTTCAGGTAACTCCTTACCCAATAGTCATGTGTTTGTGCTGGACCGCTCAACCAATGAAGTGACAGTTCTAATAACTGACAGTGAAGGTAAATATCAGATAAAAGTGCCAGCAGGAAGCCGTGTGTTCATTAAAGGCATGAAGTCAGGGTATGAGGCCGATTGTCATAATGTTGCACTCGAAGTTGGTAGTAAAAACGAGCATCATACTGTTGCCGATTTAATGCTCTCAGCTTATACGGTTGACCAAATATTCAGGCTCGAAAATATTTATTACGATTTTAATAAATGGAACATTCGTCCGGATGCAGCTATGGAACTTGAAAAAGTAGTTACCTTTTTGAATGACAATCCGGAAATCTCAGTAGAATTAGGCTCCCATACCGACGCCAGAGGCAGTGATAACTACAATGAAAAGCTGTCACAGCGCCGCGCCGAGTCAGCAGTAGAATATATAAAGACCAAAGGCATTAATCCAAAGCGCATTTCTGCCAAAGGATACGGTGAAAAGAAGCTGGTTAACCGTTGTGGTAATGGGGTGGAATGCTCAGAAGAAGAACACCAGCAAAACCGCCGTACTGAAATTAAAATTACCGGAACCGCCCGCAGTGAAGAGGAACTTACACAACATCCCCTGGATATATATAAAGACAATCAAATCCTTGAATTGAAAGATTTTAAAGTTGATTTCTTTAATGCCTGTCATCAGGGCGATACGGACCAACCGCTTTAATGAATGTAGCTGATGAAAAGATCAGCCCTTAATTTTGCCCCCTTTAGTTTCTTTTTGTTTTCTGCAAGAGAGCCACATCAGGCTCTCTTGCCTGTTAAAGCAACATTAAAATTCATCTATAGGTATTTAATCTCTAAATGGAATTTAAGGGGCTGCCTAAATTGTTACGCCTGAATTTGATGCGTTCTAAAAGGGTATTAATATTAACCTTCATTGGCTATCACATTATCCTGTTGACGTTTGTTTTTTTTTGGGTTATTTTTAAATTTCTCCACCCATATGACCCACATCGTAAAAATAACCAGATAAAAGAATGGACGCAAAATCCAGTCGTGGCTAAAATCCCAATATTGAGGTTTCCATAATATAATAACCGACAATGAGACGATTCTGAATAGGTTGGACAAATGCATAAGTATCCATCCTAAAGGGATATACCATAATTTGTGCTTCCATGGACCCGGAAACAATAGAAAGAGTATGGTAACCTGGAACATCAGTTTTAATCCGGAGCAACCGAAATTGATCCAGATTCTTCCGCCATTGGAAAATATCATGGTTCTAACCTCTTCTGTTTGTATTTGCAGCCCCAGTATCTTTTGGTTAATCCACAAGCTTTGATAGAAAACACTTTCAGAAAGCCAGATGTTGAGCCAGTTTACCCATGCCCATGAGTTTATATCGGATGCAAAGTAGCGATACAACAGATGAAAGCCATATGTAATTACAGCAGCAAGCAAGGCATCTGTAAAGGGGCGCAACTTATCATTTATCTGAAATAATGCCATGCTTTGTTGGGTTGCCTTTGGTCTTTATTCGAATACATATAAGGGTGAGCGCTTGCCGCGGGGAAGTGCCTCAATTATGGTATGCGGTTTAAAGTCGAAGCCTTTTCGTTTCAGACTTTGTGTGAGTGTTTCCAATGCCGTTGCCGGATGATTATTTTCGGCACTTAAATGGCAAAGCAATATATGCGAAATGCGGGTATGGTAGATTTCAGCTACGAAATCTGCAGTATGTGCATTGCACATATGTCCTTTTAATCCATGAACACGCTCTTTCAGGTGTTGTGGATAGCGTCCGTTAAGCAGCATAGCCTCATCGTAATTTGATTCAATAACCAGTATGTCTGCTTTTTTCAGATAATGAGCCGCCTGTTCACCTATATGGCCCAGGTCAGTTGCAATGGTTAGCTTTCTGTTCAAATTACTGATGTGGTATCCTACAGCATCACGTGCGTCATGCGACACTGGAAATGACTCTACCACCATTCCGGCAATTTCGACAGGTAGCCCCGGAGTAAGCGGACGAAACATGCGCTGATCCAGATCGAAAGTAGTCCGGTTGCTCAGTATGCCTTTCCAGGTGCCCTCGGTACAGTAAATTGGAATCTGATACTTTTTGGAGAGCAGCGTAAGTGCGTTAATATGATCAATGTGATCGTGAGTTATAAATACAGCTTTTATCAGATTTAATCCTACGCCTATTTCTTCCAGCGTTTTGCGTATTCTGCGGGTACTGATGCCCGCATCAATAAGAATACCCTGGCTATCGCTTCCCACAAAATAACAGTTGCCGCTGCTGCCACTTGACAGGCTGCACATTTGAAACTGAACGGGGAAAAGAGTTGGAGCCATTAGAGAGCCGGACTGATGTTTATTGGAAAATGAATTCAATGGATAGTGAAGTTTATTGGTATTGATGATATGCACATCATGCGTATCGGCACCAAAAATACTAAAAACTATACTTTCAATCAGAATTTGTCTAAAAAATGTTACGCAGATCACATTTTAAACATCGTTGATACTGAAATACCGGCAAATTAAAGTTTTTTTGAAGCGGCAGATTTGTTGATTTCAAGATGTCTGAACGGGGCTTAATAGCATTATTTTATTCGTGATAGTTAAGCCAAATGAGTCAATTTAATGAGCAGGAACCATTTATTCGCTAATTTTGTCATGAATTTCACATACTGATGCCTTACATAGCCAAAGAAGTAAAAGTGGGTAACCTGGTGCTTGGTGGTACCCATCCCATTAGAATACAATCCATGACCAGCACCCCTACTATGGATACCCGGGCTACGGTTGAACAGGCAATACGTTTGGTTAAGGCCGGTTGTGAAATGGTGCGCATTACAGCACCCGGTCTTAAAGAAGCAGCAAATTTACAAACTATTAAAGCAGGGCTTAAACAGCGGGGCATTGATGTACCCCTCATTGCCGATATTCACTTTAACCCTGAGGCCGCCGAAATGGCAGCGCGCCTCGTCGAAAAAGTTCGTATAAATCCGGGCAACTATGTGGGCAGAAGTCAGACTATAACAAACTGGAGCGAACGGGAGTATCAGTTGGAGCTTGAGCGCATTGAAGCGCGGCTGTATCCACTGCTGAAAATCTGTAAAACCCACGGCACGGCCATTCGTATTGGAATCAACCACGGCTCGCTCA
>JAQVEI010000277.1 GCA_028697695.1 Lentimicrobiaceae bacterium | reverse complement strand
ACTAAATGATGTAGCACCTAATATTCCAATTATGGTTTCAGTTACAATTGAGTTAAATGGAACAATGCTAATTGGAACAGATGCACAATCATCGTTGGTACGATGAAGCGTTCTCCTTTAATAAACAGCATGCTACCGGTTGCAGCGGGTGGAACCGCCAGTGCCAGATATTGTTACGCGGTATGGATGCGACATTTGTTGTTGCTCTCAAAGTTCAATGATGGCCAAATTCCCGCACGTGTTGCCGAAATTGGTCCGGGTGATTCTTTGGGTGTGGGATTGGCCGCATTATTGTCAGGCGCTCAAAGTTATTTTGCCCTCGAAGCCATTGAATATTGGAACACACAACGCAACTTGAAGATATTGGATGATTTGATTGAATTGTTTAAAAACAGAGCGCCCATTCCGGGTAATGAAGAGTTCCCTTTGCTTAAACCGGTATTGGATGACCACGCCTTCCCGCATTCAATCCTTACAGATGATATTTTAAATGAAGCCATGCAACCGCACCGAATCGAGCTCATCCGGGAGGAGTTGAAAACGCCGGAAAATCAGCTCAACAATATGTTGCAATACAAAGTCCCCTGGCATGGAGAAGATGTTGTAATGCCCGAATCTATCGATTTTATTTTTTCGCATGTAGTATTGCAACATATTGATGAAATAGAAGAGGCCGCTAAAGCTATGGACCATTGGCTAAAACCTGGTGCCTTTGTATCTCATATTATTGATTATCGCTCATTGGGTTTCACCAAAGCCTGGAATGGACATTGGGCAATCCCGGACTGGGAATGGAAAATTATGGTAGGTGGTAGAAAGTTTTCAGTGAACAGAAAACCACACAGCTATTATATCGGCTTGTTTGAGCGTAATCACCTTAAGCTACTCTATACGTCAAAAGATAACCTGCCCAACCATCTTTCAAAGAATCAGCTTACTGATAAGTTTCGAAACCTTTCAGAAGATGATCTTTCCACTTCTGTGGGTTATTTCATCGGACAAAAAATGCAATAATCACTGTCTTGAAAATTTTACAGATAAATTCTGCGCTTATTACAGATGCTCCGGGTCGCATTGCTGAGGAAATTGGTAAGGTAGTCATTGCAAACGGACATGAATCTTACTTTGGATTTGGCCGGGCTCCAAGACCTATTACCTCCACTCCTGTTAAAATTGGTTCGCGTTTTGATCAAATGATTCATCTTGTATTAACAAGAACAATCGACAGGCATGGATTTGGCTCTATTGCTGCTACCCGGGAATTTATAGATAAAATAAAGATTATTGATCCGGATATTATCCATTTGCATAGCCTGCACGGTTATTATATCAATATTCGGGTACTTTTCAATTATCTAAAAGAGAGCAACAAGCCTGTGGTATGGACATTGCACGATTGCTGGCCATTTACCGGTCATTGCAGCCATTATGTTACGGCAAACTGCTATAAATGGGAAAATTTTTGTCATCATTGTCCCAAAAAGAAATCTTATCCGGCAAGTTGGGGTCTCGATAATTCCACCAAAAACTTCTACGATAAAAAAGCCATCTTTACCAGTCTTTCCAATTTGCATTTCGTAAGCCCTTCCAAGTGGTTGGCCGGAGAGTTTAAACGATCCTTTCTTCAACAATATCCCATTCAGGTCATCCATAATGGCATAGATTTAAAACAATTCCATCCTGAAAAAAAACTTGATGATGCAGCGCTAATAAGCCGGTTCGGAAATAAACCCATCATATTGGGAGTCGCCAGTGTGTGGGGAAATTACAAGGGATTGGATGATTTTGTTGTTTTAAATGAAATGTTAAAGGATCGTGCCACCATTGTGCTGGTGGGGTTGAACGAACATGAGCTTAAACGGTTACCCGATTCAATCATTGGAATAAAACGCACAGAAAATATCGACCATCTGGCCGCCTTATATGCAAGTGCCTCTGTGTTCGTTAATCCCACCTATGCAGATACTTTTCCAACCACCAACCTGGAGGCCCTGGCAAGCGGTACGCCTGTGGTTACTTACCGAACCGGCGGAAGTCCAGAGGCGCTTGATGAAAACACAGGTTTTGTGGTTGAGACGGGTAACATCAAAGCGCTTGCTTCAGCTATAAGTGATGTAATTATCAGTAAGAGCGCGGCCAAACGGAATAATTGCAGAAGCCGTGCTGAACAACATTTCAATAAAGAACTAAAATATCTTGACTATCTAACATTATATAACTCATTACTGAACCAGTGAATTAAAGAAGTGTAGTTAAATTAGTTATTCAGGGATGAGAGTTATAATTTTGCAACGGGGAAAAATTGTACCATTCATATACCGAAAATGTACGAAAACTTAATATCCTGAAAGGAGATTTTTTTATCAATCAAAATATAGATAAAGCAACTTATTAAACAATCAGATCAAACCAAACTGTCATGTTTAAAGATAAAACACTTTTAATTACCGGGGGAACCGGTTCATTTGGCAATGCTGTGCTGGACCGGTTTTTAACGACAGATATAAAAGAGATTCGCATATTTAGCCGGGATGAAAAAAAACAGGACGACATGCGCCATAGGCTGAATAGCTCTAAGGTGAAGTTTTATATCGGGGATGTGCGCGATAAGCGCAGTATAGATGGGGCCATGCTTGGTGTAGATTTAATTTTTCATGCAGCGGCATTAAAACAGGTACCCTCTTGTGAGTTTTTTCCCATACAGGCAGTAAGGACCAATGTTTTTGGAACCGAGAACATGTTGGATTCAGCCATACAGCATGGAGTAAAAAACGTGGTGGTGCTTAGTACGGACAAAGCAGCTTATCCTATTAATGCAATGGGAATAAGCAAGGCGATGATGGAAAAAGTGGCCATAGCCAAAGCCCGCTCATTGGGTGAGCATCCTGCTACAACCATTTGTTGCACCCGTTATGGTAATGTGATGGCCAGCCGGGGTTCTGTTATTCCGCTATGGATAGATCAGATAAAATCAGGTAAAGAAATTACCCTGACTGATGCCAACATGACACGATTTATGATGACGCTTAACGATGCCGTGGACCTGGTGCTGTATGCTTTCCAACATGGCAATAGCGGTGACTTGTTTGTACAGAAAGCTCCTGCTGCCACCCTCAGCGTGCTGGCCGAAGCACTCAAAGCTATTTACAAGGCTGATACGCCGGTTCGGGTTATCGGCACACGCCATGGCGAGAAATTGTATGAAACCCTGGTCACCCGCGAAGAAATGGCTAAAGCAAAGGATGCAGGCAACTATTTTCGCGTTCCGGCCGATAACCGCGACCTGAATTATGATAAATACTTCGTGGAAGGCAAAGAAGAGATAGCTCAATTTGATGATTACCATTCACACAATACCAGAAGATTGGATGTGGAGGGAATGAAAGCCTTATTATTGAAATTGCCGCTCGTGCAAGAGGATGTAATTGTAAAACATTGAATAACCGGCAATGATAATGAACTGCAACCCGGTTACGGGTTAAGAATCACAATAATCCAACCATCACCACATCAATACATCACCAATCAATGATAAAAATAGGCATTACCGGTCAGTCAGGATTTGTGGGTACGCATTTATACAACACACTTGGTTTATTACCTGATAAATTTGTTCGTGTTGATTTCGAGGATTCTTTTTTTCAGGATGAAAACAGCTTAAACGAATTTGTAGCAAAATGTGATGTTATTGTTCATCTGGCGGCTATGAATCGTCACAATGACCCGCAGGTTCTGTACCACACCAATTTGCAATTGGTAAAGCAATTGATTGAAGCCTGTGAGGCCAGTCATGTCAAACCGCATATTCTTTTCTCGTCAAGTACTCAGGAGGAGCGTGATAACCTGTATGGCAAGTCTAAAAAAGAGGGACGTCAGTTGCTGGAAGAATGGGCACATAAAAACAATGCGAATTTCACAGGTTTCATTATCCCCAATGTCTTCGGGCCGTTTGGAAATCCTTATTACAACTCGGTTGTTGCTACTTTTTGTCACCAGCTCACTCATGAAGAAACGCCTGTAATTGAAATAGATGGAGAAATCAGGCTGATATATGTAGGAGAATTGGTAGCGGAGATCATCAGCCACATTGAAACTGTTAATGCGCATCAGCAAGGCGGTTTCATAAATAGCAAAGCTATTGAACATACGGCTACCATAAAAGTATCAGACTTGTTGCAAAAGCTCAGCAATTTTAAAGAAAACTACTTTTACAAAGGTATAGTGCCCGACCTGGCTGATACTTTTGAGCGTAATTTATTCAATACCTTCCTTTGTTACATCGACCATGCCTCATTTTTTCCTTTTCAGCTTACGCTCAATACCGATAACAGAGGGAGTTTTGTAGAAACCATAAAACTCAGCAGTGGGGGTCAGG
>JAQVEI010000276.1 GCA_028697695.1 Lentimicrobiaceae bacterium | reverse complement strand
AAATTTACGGATGAAATCTGAATATAAATCCCTGCCCTGGCTTTTTCTGCTTATTCTGGGCTTATACTGGATTGGATTGAGCATTTTTTTGCTGGTGTTGGGTTATCGCGACAGCTTTTTGCTTATCAACGGCTGGCATCACTACATACTTGACTGGCCCATGTTTCTGGGCACCCACTTAGGAGATGCATTGATACTTACTTCACTGATTGCCTTGTTGTTTGGCAAAAAACAGCCGGCCATGATTTTAAACATGATCATAGCCGTGGTAATTCTTGGACTTTTTGGACAATTGCTCAAAAACACCCTCTTTGATGGGTGGGATCGTCCTTTCAGGGTGTTTGAAAATATTGCCGATGTTCATTCTGTGGCGGGATACCGCATGATTCACAATGCTTTTCCTTCCGGACACAGCATAGTGGTTTCAGCAGTAATTTCAACCTTTGTACTTACCGCACGCCCCGGCCTTCTGCTTCAGGGAGTACTGGCTATGGCCGTTGTAATGATTTCCTATACACGGGTTTACGTGGGTGTGCATTTTCCCGGCGACGTGCTGGCAGGAACGCTTATCGGCTTCATTGGTTCATGGCTGCTCTCTTTGTCGGTTTACCCGAAAGTAGTGAATTGGGTAAATGGTTTAAAACCGGGCACCATCCGCCGCTTAAAAACCAACCTCATGATAATCGCTGCTGTGGGTTTGATATTGGGCGTGGTGTTTGTTGTATTGTCCTTAAACCGTGTTTAGCTGCATTCGGTCGTCCACGACTGAAAAAGTGAAGTTTTGTTATGAAAATCATAAGCTATAATGTTAACGGGATACGCTCGGCACTCAACAAAGGGTTGATTACCTGGCTTATGCGCGAAAAACCGGATGTGTTGTGCCTTCAGGAAACCAAAGCGCAACCCGAACAAATTCCGGTAGATGAACTCATGATGCTCGGCTATCATTGTCATTGGTTTTCTGCTCAGAAAAAAGGATACAGTGGGGTGGGCATCCTTAGCCTGCAAAAGCCTGATAAGGTGGTTTTGGGTATGGGCATAGACCAATATGATGATGAAGGACGCACCATCCGTGCTGATTTTGGGTCACTTTCGGTGATGAGCGTATATCATCCCTCGGGTACTACGGGTGAGGTGCGACAGGATTTTAAGATGCAGTGGCTGGAGCATTTTTACAATTACGCCTACGGGTTGCTGGATGAAAGGCCTGAGTTGATAATTTCCGGAGATTTCAATATCTGCCACAAACCCATTGATATTCACGACCCGGTCCGCAATGCGAATGTATCGGGTTTCCTGCCTGAGGAGCGCGCCTGGATGGAGGAATTCCTCAAAGGCGGATTTATAGACAGCTTCCGGCATTTTAACCGCCACCCGCACCATTATACTTGGTGGAGCTACCGGGCAGGTGCCCGCGCCAGGAATTTGGGCTGGCGTATCGATTACAACATGAGTTCGCCTGCGCTTAAGCTCCGGCAGTCCGGCGCGCGAATCATGCCGGAGGCGGTGCATTCCGACCATTGCCCCGTCATGCTTGAGCTGGATTAAAGCAGATGTGAATTTCGCTGCTGTGGCAGCATGAAATCATCTACATTGTCTGCTGAAGGTGGATGAATTTAAATCCGCGTTCGAACTCTTCCCAGCTTTGGGTAGTGGTACAGGTAATCTGCCGGACTTCACCGGGCAGTAGATCGAAAAAATTGTCGGAGAAATGCGCTTCCTCATCATCGCTGCTTAGCATCAGGCTTTTGCAGAACTTACCTGCGCTTATCTCTATCACCAAATGGTCTCCCTTATCGCTGATGCGTGTTTTTATCTCCGGATCGGGCAGTTTAATCATTTTGGGCGGTGCAAAAAACAATATCTCCCGGTCGAGGGTAGTTACGCCTTTGGCCAGCGTTGCTGTTAAAAACAGTTCATTTTCAGCAAACTTCACCGGCAGCTTGTTGAGTGGCATGCTGTAGATGAGCGCGGCGCTGTTGGCCGGTAAATTTACCTTTACGGGGCGGTTCCAGAGCGATTGGCCGTCAAAGCCGGCCACATTCAAGCGGAGTATGGCCGGCATTTTTTCTGCCAAATCGTTCACACCGTATATCTTAAGTGTTTCATCTTCAATAATGGCATAGATTATCTGATTTTTGGCGGCTTCTTTTATCTTATAATGCATGGCTTTCCACCGGCCGTAGTAATCTATGCCCGACCAGGAGGCCACGGGCCAGCAGTCGTTCAACTGCCAGTAAAGCGACCCCATGCAATAGGGCATGGCAGCCCTGTGAATACGCATGGCGCTGCCGATTGCCTCAGCCTGAAGTACCTGGCTAACGTACAGGAATGCTTCCAGGCCGGCTGGTACTTTATAGGCAGCCTGCATGTATTCGCGAATCCGGAGGTTGCCAATGCCACTGCGCTGATGCCAGGCCATTACTTGCGATTCTATATCGCGGTCTTCGGCAAGGGTATAACGCTTCACGCTGTTGTATTCGGGGAACGACTGAAATCCATACTCGCTCATAAAGCGTGCCTTATATTTACGGAATGCACTAAAGGGCTGCTGCCCGTGCCATACGCCCCAATAATGCATATCCCCCGAGGTATTGTCGTCCTTAGCCAGTTTTCCCATACCTGCGGAAGGAGAAGAATGCCAGTAAGGCTGTCCCGGAGCATGGTCGTTCACTACCTTGGGCAGAATGTGATGAAACAAGGTGTCGTATGCCTGCCAGATTTCGGCACGCTGTTGGGTGTTGTACAACTGCTTCCAACCCCAGCCACGCTCTTCATGCCCCTGAGCCCAGGCATATTCCATCTCATTGTTGCCGCACCACAGCGCCAAGCAGGCATGGTTGCGCAAACGCTGCACATTTTGAGTTGCCTCGGCGCGCACATTGTTTAAAAAATCAATATTTCCCGGATACATGCTGCAGGCAAACATAAAATCCTGCCACACCATTATCCCATATTGATCACACAAATCATAGAAAATATCCTGTTCATAAGTGCCGCCGCCCCATACCCTCAACATATTCAGGTTGGCTTCTGCGGCAGCACGGATAATGTATTCATACTTTTGAGGACTTACTCCGGGTAAAAAAACATCGTTGGGTATGTAATTGGCTCCTTTGGCAAACACAGGGCGCCCGTTAACTTCAAAATAAAAACTCTCCCCGGCTTTATCGGGTTCCCGTACAAGCTTCAGGGTGCGCAAGCCTATATTTAGGGTTGTGTCGCACAGCACCCCTTCCCGCCCCAACCATTGAATGCCGATTTTATACAGGGGTTGACTGCCCAGGCCATTGGGCCACCATATTTTTGGCTGGAGAATATTGAAATGAATGGATGTTTGATTGTCGTTGACGGATATTTTCTCCACAGTGGCTTTTTCTCCATTTACCGTAAGCTGCAATTCCTCCTCGGCAGGTATGGGAAAACTGGTGGTAATCATGGCCAAAAGGCTGGCTTTTTTATGGTCTGCCGACAGGGTGTTTATCCATACTTCATCAATCCGGTTTTCATCGCAGGCTTGCAGATAAACCGGTTTCCAGATGCCGGATGTAACCAACCGCGGACCCCAGTCCCATCCGAAGTGATAGGGCGCTTTGCGCACAAACATGCTTACTTTATTGGGGCCCATTCCACCTCTTTCCGATTGGTCATTGTCGCCGGGCAATGCATAGCCCCACTGTTCCTGCTGAGCCAATCCCTCGAAAACGGGAGACAGGAATTCAATCGTTAGCTCGTTTTCACCCTCCCTCAGCAGAGGCTTTGCGTCTATGTCCCAATGCCGGAACATATTGTTGGTTTCGAGTGCAAAATTACCGTTGAGATACACTTTCGCATAAGTATCCAGTCCTTCAAGTACCAGTGTTATATTCTGTTTTTCGGATAATTCCTGTTGCACCACAAAACGACAGGTGTATTCCCAGTTGACTTTATCTATCCATTGTACATCTCTTTCATTCATACGGTAAAAAGGGTCGTCAATCCTTTTGTTGGCCATCAAATCGGTGTGTACTGTACCCGGAACCCTGGCCGGCATCCACTGTTGTGTGCCTTTTTGCCTGAATTGCCAGTTGTTGTGTAACATTTGCTGCTGGGCAAACAATACATCAATGCTGCTGAAAATAAGGATAAAAGACAATACTGTTAATTGGATGCTGAATTTCATGGGCTGGATTTTTTGTTGAAAGGGCGAAGATAGAAAAATTTGTGATTGTAAAACTCCGGGATGCTAAAGCCTGGAATGCCGGAAATACTCTATATCAACCAACTGCAATGGGTAGTATATTTTTGAACTTCGGTGAAGATTTTATCCGGTGTAAAATCATTTCCGGGATCCATTGAGCTGAATCACTGCTATAAAATTACAGGTTGAAATAAAT
>JAQVEI010000275.1 GCA_028697695.1 Lentimicrobiaceae bacterium | reverse complement strand
GCGAAGACCCGTACAATTTTCAAAACTATAGGGTCCGATGGTTTTTAAACCGTGAGGTAACTCAACATGTACAATCGATGAACAATTCTTGAACAATTCCTCCGAAATTATTGTCAAACTTTCGTTGAACTTTATCTCTTGTAACTGTGTACATCCTTTGAAAACCCATCTGCCTAAAGTGCTTAATCTTTCGGGAAATGTAATGGTGCGTAATGCAGTACAATTTTCGAAACAGCCATCATGAAGGATTTTTACTCCCGGCATCACAATGGAATCGAGTTGAATACAATTGGAAAAGCTATTGTTACCAATAATTTCAATATTATCGGGTAATACTATATGTGTAAGCTGATAGCATTTATTGAAAAGGGCAGATTCTATCGTTTTGAGGTTTTTACCAAACTTCAAATCGGTAAGGTAAGGAAAAGGTGAATAGCCATCTTGTCCCGACCTGTAAAAACTGTAATCGATAAACACCGTGTTCAATTTCTTACAATTTATAAAGGCGTTACAGGATACTTTGGGAGGAGCAAGGGTATAAAAGTTTGAATCAAAGTTGAAATACACCGAATCCAGGTTTACACAGTCGATAAAGGCTTTATCTTTTATTTCCTTTACCGCATTAGTTACTTCCAAAAAGCGAAGCGTGGAGTTTCCTTTAAATGCATTTTCGGCGATGGTCACCACTTCGGATGGAATAATAACATGCTCGGGTGCATCGTCCCAGGAGATTAATATGCTGTTGGTAATAACAGGATCGGAAAAAAGAAATACTGTGTTCAATAAAAAAACAACACAAACTGTGAGTCTGAAAGATAACAACTTAAGGTTTTCCATGAGGATGAAAGTTTTAAATTTAGCACAAATAAAAACACTACTGATCGGGGGGCTAATAAAAGCGGGTAACTTTTCAAAATGGTTTCAAAGTTATGTGTTTAATTTTGAAAAAACAATAAAATTTAATATTTATTTTTTCAACAGCCGATCGCAGTATGTATCATCTGGCACATTTTAATGATTGATCGGATGCGGAACATCAGCCCTGCTCAACCTGCAATACAAGATGATGTATTTATCTTTCTGTTTTTTTTGTATTTTTACCGCATCAATTCTAAAAAAAACAGGGTATGAGAACACTGGCAAACATTATCTGGCACTTTCCTTTTTTGGGATTTCTTTCGGCATTGGGCGTATTTTTGGTAGGTGGATTATTCGTGATTACCATTCTGGGAGCTCCCATCGGGCTCGGCTTAATCGAATATTCAAAATTTCTGATGGCACCCTTCTCGAAAGAAATGATCAGTAAAAGCGACCTGAATAAGAAACAAAATGTGCTGTGGAAAAGTTACGGATTTCTGATCAGTATTCTGTATTTTCCGTTTGGACTGGTATTGACCGTTATAACCATCGTCCAGATCGTTGGAATGTTTGTTTCAATTGTAGGTATCCCGGGCGCTGTTATTCTGGCTAAATCCCTGAGTACTTATTTCAACCCGGTGAATAAAGTGTGCGTTCCGGGCAAAGTAGCCGAAGAGATTGCTGCCCGGAAAGCACGCTCACAAGTAAATTAAGTGGGGTTTATTGACAGGGCTTACTAAACTTTGATCCGGGGAGATGTGTTATGATCTGAAAAAACTGACAAGAATGAAAAAAATAGTTTTCTTATCCCTGGTTTCAATTCTGTTGTTCGCTGGTTGCGAGAAAATCGACAAACTTACCCAGTTCGACATGGGCTATAAAATGACGGTTGTAATTCCGTCGTCGACCGGCATCAACTTGCCGTTTAACTTTTTTACGCCCGATGTGCAAACCGATTCTGAAGCGACCTTTGCAATTCACTCCACCAGTAAGGAACTTATCGAAGAAGTGTTGTTAACCAAGTTGACACTTACCCTCACGTCTCCCGGCAATGGTAATCTGGGTTTTATTAAGTCGATCGATGTTTTTATTTCGGCTGAAGGGCTTCCAGAAGAAAAAATCTCCTGGAAAACCAGTTCTTCAGCCGCTAAAACCATCGAATTGGATGTAACCGGCAAGGATTTGAAAGAATACATCAAAAAAGATGAATTCAAACTGCGCTTAAGTACTGTTACCAACGAATTGCTGACCTCAGAACATAAAATCGAAGTCAATGCCAATTTTTTCGTGGATGCAAAAGTATTGGGACAGTAAATTTAGTTTTTGAGATAATAATTCACAGTGGTTACCACCCGCACATTTTTGATATAAGGGGTGTTCGAATCGCGGTCGGAGATCGTGAATTGTCCCTGGCTGGCATCACGGATTTTACCCAGCTTACTCTCCGAATCCTTTGCAAATTTTTCGGCGGCCATCCGGGCATTCCGGGTGGCTTCTTCAATCATAGCCGGCTTGATATCATTCAATTTTGTGAATTCATAACTAACGTTGTAGCGGTAGTCGCCTCCCGTAATGGCGATTCCCTGCTTCAGCAGCTCGGCTTGCTCGGCCATCAGTTTACGTACCTTCTCCACATCGTTGGAGGTTACCGTGATCACCGAGGTGGCATTGTAACGATACGCCGGAGCATTGGCTGCATACCGCTCGGCCTGCATATCGAGGATTTCGGGCGCCGAAACACTGATTTCTTCGGTAGTGATGCCGTTTGTTTTTAAGAACGCTACGATTGCTTTGTTTTTCGTATTGATATTGGTATAAAGCGTCGGCAAATCGTCGCCCAGGTCTTTGTACATCAAGGGCCAGGTGATTTTATTGGCCGGCACTTCCATTTCGGCCAATCCTTTTACACTTACAATGCGGTCCTTATCTTTAAAACTGTTGATACCGGCATTGACTGCTACTCCCAATAAACAAATTCCAACTGCAAGAATACTTGCTTCAATAATACGATGTTTCATAGACTATATGTATTAAAAATTGACTTTAATCTGCATACGATCGTGTTGCCTGCCGGTACAGATGGGCATAAGTGCCATTTTGTTGCATCAGTTGGTCGTGAGTTCCTTCTTCTACCACACAACCTTCGTCGAACACCACAATGCGGTCGGCCCACCTTACGGTACTCAGACGGTGACTGATGATGACGGCTGTTTTCTGATGGGCCAGCTTCTGCAGGGTTTCAATAATCTGTTGTTCCGAAACGGCATCCAGTGCGCTCGATGGCTCATCCATCAGCAGGAGCTCGCGATCGCGATAAAACGCACGGGCGATAGCCAGTTTCTGCCACTGTCCGATACTTAATTCTTCACCTCCCAGAAACTGGTTACCCAGTAAGGTATTGTAACCTTCGGGCAATTGTTCCAATACTTCGGCAATGCCAGCCATACCGGCCGCATGTTTTGCTTTTTGTTCCGAAAACGCCTGCCGGATGGCACCCAAGGCGATGTTTTCGTTGGCTGTTACATTATACAGTGCAAAATCCTGAAAAACAGCCGACAGATGGTTACAGATCTGTTCACGGCCCAATTCCTCGGTGGTAGCCGAATCATAGTATATTTTACCGGAACCGGGCATGTAAAAGCCGCACAAGAGCTTTATCAGGGTTGTCTTTCCCGAACCGTTGGCTCCGACTATAGCCACCGTTTCTCCCTTTCGAATAGTCAGGTTGACGCCGCGCAATGCATCGCGTCCGCTATGCTCATACCTGAAGCTTAGGTTCGCTACCCGTATGGAGTGGTCGAGTGTAAACGCCGGCCGGTTGAAGGTACCGGCTGAAGATCTCGTTTCAGACATTGCCTCTGGGGCCGCAGTAGTCTCCTCTACCCGTTCTCCTTCCAGAAAATGCCTGAAGTCGTTCATAAAGATCGTGTCTTCCAATAAGCTGGCCATCGAACGGAACAAATCGTTCAATACGGAATAGCCACGTTGAAAAGCAAAGAAAAACAGTACAACCGTACCTATCGTGAACAATCCGGAGAGTGTTTGAAAGGCAACAAATGCCAGGGTGGCAAAAATCAGTATCACGGCAAAGGTCTGTGCCGACAGGTTTTGGATCACTTCTTTGCGGCGTAATTTCAACTTATCGTGAAAAATATTATCCTGTAAGGCCCTGAACCGCTTCAGGAAATAGCCGGCGAAGCCAAACAGCTTCATTTCTTTTGCAAAAGAAAAACCTGTAAGTACTCGATTGAAATAGAACATCTTACGTTCCAACGGACTTTGTTTTTCCTTCAAACGGTGATAGTGCCGGGCAAACCGGATCTTTAAAACAACACCCGGAGCAATGGCCAGCAGCAATATCAACACCAGGTACCACCTGATACTGATAAAGATCCCCATCAGAAACAGCGATGCTGCAATTGATTTCAGCAGGTATTGTACTTCGTTCAGTAATTTTACCGGACGAAACGACGCTTCCTGCACGGCCCGGTGCATTTTATCCAATGCGGTGGGATTTTCGTATTG
>JAQVEI010000274.1 GCA_028697695.1 Lentimicrobiaceae bacterium | reverse complement strand
GGCACCCTTTTGTTACCGCGTATTTATTTTATCAATCTTTTAACAAAAAACTTTGCTCCCTCTCCCGGTCAACAAGTTGCAGTTTTTTAGTTTTTCCTTGTTCATCCATGGTTCGTTTTATTTTTAGCTCACTGCTGGTTAGTGCATTTATTCCATTGACACCTAAATCGGCCAATGCCCATGGATCCAGAGCGGATGGCAACTGTGATACTATTTGTGAACCGGCATCAATAATTTGGTTCACCACCCTGCCATAGGTCTGGTTAACCGGCTTACGTTTGGTTTCGGGCTGAGCCTCGGCAGTGGCAAGCATCAATTCCTGCGAGAGTTGAATTTCGTCAAACAATTGACTGTATACCTGTCTGGGCTTACCATTAAAAGGCTCGGTAATGTTAAGCGTTACTCCCTGGACAGGGAGATGGTTCATATTTATTGTTGCTTCCCGCGAAGGTGAAGTTACAGTGGGCTGTTTGTCCGAAACCGGGGCGGCCCCTTTAACTGTCCCGGTTGGCGTGGATGGTTCGTTATATTCAACTCTTGCCTCACTTTTCAATTCAACTGCGGACGATGGATCCTGCCGGATTGAAGGCATTACCATTTCATTGCCACCCAGGGCTTTATTGAGGTCCTCGTCCGTTTCAGGTGTCGTACGCAGGTATATGGAAATTAGAAAAAGTACAGATGCTGCCACTGCAATTATGGGTGCAACTTTCATCCACAACGGTAAAATTACCTGCCGTTTCAGGCTCTCCTTGCGGGGATATACTACCTGATTTTGCTGATGAAGACGGGATTGTGCATAATATTCGAAATCAGCAGTCAGCTCAGAATGTTCTTTCAAAAATGCGCTTACCTTATTTCGGCCCGTTTCGCTCAAATCATTTTCAAACCAGGCTATGAAATAATAATCATAATTATTCAGGCTTATTTCCGCTGCGTCCGGATCATACTCCTGCTTCAACGCTTGTTTTAAAGGCATTTCAAAACGCTCCAGGGGCAATGAAACCATTTTGGAGAGATCGGAAAATTCTTTTTTCAATTGTGGGTTTTTATCCAAAAATGAAAGAAAAGCCGCAGCCGTTTCCGCGTTTAGCCTGCCTTCGAGATAGTCGATGGCAAATACTGCATAGTTTTCATGATTCAACTCCACTGCTTTCATTTTTGTTTCTGTTAAATGACCCTGTCCAGATGGCCAATGTAGTTTTTCAATGCTAACCTTGCCCGATAAATGTAAACTTTAACCTGTGATTCATTTAATCCTGTTATCTCACCAATTTCCTCATACGAATATCCTTCATAATCCCGAAGGATAACTACCGTTTTTTGTATGTCGGTAAGTCTGCTAAGGGCCTCATCAATCACCTCTTTTAAGTCACTATATCCATGGCGGGTAGCCGGAGCATACGTGTAGTGAACTTCATCCAAAGGAGTTACTCTTTTTTCACGACGAATGTCATCAATCATGGCATGATAGGCGGTAGTAAAGAGATAAGATCTGGCCTTTGCCGAAGAAATGTCACCGGCTTTCTCCCACATTCGTGTGAAGGCTTCCTGTACAATATCTTGTGCACGCTCACGATCACCAATACTTTTAAGTACAAACCGATATACATTATCGGCATGGTTATCTACGCATAAATTGTATTCCGCTGTTGTCATCTGCCCTTGATTGGTTCAGTCGGTCATGTAGTATGACTGTTAAAGATAATAAATGTTACAACCGAATTAAAATAATATCCTTTAATCTATAAAATAAGTCAGTGTGTTGTCTTACATTGTATCACCCCACCCTGCGATAATAGCACTTTGGCTCGCGATCACAGCCAAATGATAAATTCAGGATTAAATCATTGCAGCTTCCGCAGAATTTGTTTCTGCTTGTTTGCTTATATTTCTTTCAAATACAAAATCAGACCAATGAATCCCCACTTCTTCTGAATCCTTATGTGCGGCCCATAAAAAAACCGGCTGCAACATGTTTGTATTGGCTTGCAGCCGGTCAATCACAGGGTTTTATATCAATTATCTTACCAGGCGA
Organism: Lentimicrobiaceae bacterium; assembly: GCA_028697695.1. Lineage (GTDB taxonomy): Bacteria > Bacteroidota > Bacteroidia > Bacteroidales > Lentimicrobiaceae > Lentimicrobium. The sequence goes on along the minus strand of JAQVEI010000274.1, from coordinate 2,355 downwards.
AGAGTGGGAATGTGTTCATCAGTTCATTAACTGTTTTTCGTACAGATTGAATAACATCTTGATTATCAACATTTGCCAAAACTTCATCCACCAGATCAACGATTTGCAGCATGTGTTGTTCTTTCAGGCCACGCGAAGTGACAGCCGGCGTGCCCACCCTGATACCTGAGGTAGTAAATGGTGAGCGGCTATCGAAAGGTACCATGTTTTTGTTGATGGTAATATCGGCCTGCACCAAAGTGTTTTCGGCTACTTTACCGGTGAGGTCGGGGAATTTGGGACGAAGGTCGATGAGCATCAGGTGATTATCGGTTCCACCTGAAATTACGTGATATCCTTTTTCAACAAAGGCATTAGCCATTACCTGGGCATTTTTCTTTACCTGAACAATGTATTCCATAAATTCATCAGACAATGCTTCACCAAATGCTACTGCTTTGGAGGCAATTACATGCTCCAGGGGTCCGCCCTGTATTCCGGGGAAAACAGCAGAGTCAAGCATGGCCGACATCATTTTTACAGCACCTTTGGGCGTTTTAATACCCCATGGGTTTTCGAAATCCTTACCCATGATAATCAGACCACCGCGAGGGCCTCTCAGGGTTTTATGGGTAGTAGTGGTTATAATATGACAGTGAGGTACGGGGTCGTTGAGTAAACCGCGGGCAATTAAACCGGCCGGGTGGGCAATATCGGCCATGAGGATGGCATTTACCTTGTCGGCTATTTCGCGCATACGCTTGTAGTCCCAATCGCGGGAATAGGCTGATGCGCCTGCGATAATAAGCTTGGGATGATGCTCCAGGGCAATCTCTTCCATTTTATCGTAGTTTATGGTGCCGGTATCTTCTTCCACCCCATATGCTACAGGATTATACAATATGCCCGAAGAGTTTACCGGTGAGCCATGCGACAGGTGGCCGCCATGTGCCAGGTTTAATCCCATAAAAGTATCACCGGGTTGCAATACGGTCATCAATACCGCCATGTTGGCCTGGGCTCCGGAATGGGGCTGTACATTGGCCCATTCAGCACCGAATAATGCTTTGGCACGGTCAATGGCTATTTGCTCTGTTTGGTCAACAATCTGGCAACCACCATAATAACGCCTACCGGGGTAGCCTTCGGCATATTTGTTGGTGAGTACTGAACCCATAGCGTCCAGCACCTGCTGGCTCACAAAATTCTCTGAAGCAATGAGCTCGATACCATGCATCTGACGCTCTTTTTCCTGCTTAATCAGATCAAAAATCTGCTTGTCCTTTTTCATAATTTAATGCGTAAATGTTATATAAAGATTTTTTTAGGTTGCCTTAAAACCCGCACCCGGAAAACCAGTTGCAAAGGTATAAAAGTTTATGGGTTTGCCAATGTTTAACCCTTGTTTTCTAAACCTTTGGCTTCATCCCAGAGTTCGTTCAATTCATCAAGAGACATATGATGCATATCTTTGTTCTGCTCTTTTACCTGCTGTTCAATGTAATTAAAACGACCGATAAATTTTTTATTCGTCCGTTCCAATGCATCTTCCGGGTTAACATCAATAAACCTGGCATAATTTATTAAGGCAAAGAGCAGATCGCCAAATTCATCTTCAATGTTATCATGGGTGCCGTTTAATTTTTCATACTGCAGTTCACCGAGTTCTTCCTGAACTTTTTCCCACACCTGTCCCACATTGTCCCAGTCAAATCCTACTCCCCTTACCTTTTCCTGTATCCGGTAGGCCTTTACCATGGCGGGCAATGATTTGGGTACCCCCTCCAGCACGGCTTTGCGACCTTCGCCCAATTTTATTTTCTCCCAATTTTCGCTCACCGCCCTGGCATCCTTCACCTTTACATCACCATATATATGAGGATGACGTCGAATAAGCTTTTCGCTGATACCATTCAGTACGTCGGTAATATCAAAGGCCTGCTGTTCGGATGCTATTTTGGAATAAAACACCAGATGAAGCATCAAATCGCCCAGCTCTTTCTTTATTTCATCCATATCTTTATCAAGAATGGCATCACTGAGTTCATAGGTTTCTTCTATGGTAAGATAACGTAAACTCTCCAATGTTTGCTTACGATCCCATGGACAGCCTTCACGTAAATCATCCATGATGGTCAATAAACGTTCAAAGGCAACAAGTCGGGCATCCATAATCAAGAAAATTTAATCTAAAAAAGGTAAATAAAAGCGTTGAACCGGAATAAATCAACACTTTGCAAAGGTAATCAAAAAATGCCGGGACAATTTTGTAATTTTGCGGGGCAGCCTCCGCTTATGTACTTTTAAATTGAAACCTAAACTGCGCATTTTCCTTACCATATTTACCATAAAAGCTGCCGTAGCTTTGTTATGGAT
>JAQVEI010000273.1 GCA_028697695.1 Lentimicrobiaceae bacterium | reverse complement strand
ACAGGCTACCGCCTTTCACCTTTAATCATATGCTGCCGGACGAAAATGTTATGCTTACATATAACCTTGCCGGACGAACCCAAAGCAGTCGCCTGAACTTTAACATACAGGCCAATGGTACTGAAATTGGCAGCCCTTTCGTTCAGAAAATAGGTAAATATGATTATGCCATGGACGTTGCCAATACCATTTCATTTAAATCTACGGGGCAGGTTATTAATTTATCCTGGGGCTTCCAGCCTTCCAGTACCAACGATTTGGCATGGCTTGATTATATGGCATTGAATGTACGCTCTAAACTGGTGTTTGAGGGAGGTCAGCTTTCTTTTCGTGATCCAAAATCAATAGAGGAAGGCAGGACTACCCGTTTCACTTTGCACAACATGCCACAGCAAGCCGTGGTTTGGGATGTCACCAATCCACTGCGGCCTAAAGAAATTCCCATGCAAAGGGAGGGTGAGGTGGTTAATTTTGTGCGCAATACCAGTGAACTTGTAGAGATGGTAGCTTTTGACGGAACCAGTTTTATGAGTATTGAATATGGGGGAAAAGTTCGGAATCAAAATTTGCATGCTACCGGCAATTATGACATGATAATTGTTACAGTTCCCGAATTCAAAGCGCAGGCAGACCGTTTGGCCGGTGTTCACAACAATCTTGGCGAGATTTCAGCAGCAGTTGTGCTTTTGCCTGAAATATATAACGAATTCTCGTCAGGGATACAGGATATTACTGCCATTCGTGACTTTATGAAGATGTTGTATGACAGGGGGAAAGAAAGCGGCTATCCCCGCTATCTGTTGCTGTTTGGTAATGCATCTTACGATGTAAAGAACCGACCGGGAGCAGGTGGTAATTTCGTGCCTACCTATCAAAGTGTCAATTCATTGCGCAGTACCATCTCTTACTTATCTGACGATTATTTTGGCTTGCTTGATGATGGCGAAGGCAAGGGAACAGCCGGTTTACTCGATATAGGCATTGGCAGGTTGCCGGTACGTAATGTGGAACAGGCAGAGCAATTAACCGATAAGCTGATATATTATCTTACCAACTCTCCGGCTACACACGGGGATTGGCGAAATACCGTAATCATACCTGCCGACGATGAAGACAGGAACACCCATGTTCGGCAGGCTGAAACACTTGCTGAAGCCATCAATTCGAAATTTCCGGAGTTAAACGTAGATAAAATTTATTTTGATGCTTACAGGCAGATTTCCACTCCCGGTGGCAATCGTTTTCCGGAAGTCAACCGCCAAATTGCCAGCAGGGTGGAAAAAGGCGCCGTTTTGGTTAATTACATCGGGCATGGTGGTATTGTTGGCTGGGCTCATGAAAGGGTACTCGAAATTTCTGATATTCTGGGTTGGAACAACTACGACCGTATGGGTCTGTTTTTTACTGCAACCTGCGAATTCTCGCGATTTGATGACCCGGCATATGTATCGGCCGGTGAACTGGTGATGTTGAACCCAAACGGCGGAGCTATTGCCATGATTACTACTACGCGCCTGGCTTACGCAAACTATAACGAGAACCTCAACATGAACTTTATTGATACCGTTTTTAACAATGCATCGTCAGGTGTTCCCCGGTTGGGAGATGTAATTAAACATACCAAAAACAAAGATGTCAACAGGCCCAACACCCGCCACCTTACCCTTTTTGGTGACCCTTCAATGGCATTGCCTGTGCCAAGGCACGAAGTAATCACAACTTCAATCACCAATGCCATTACCGGCAAACCGGTAGACACCATCCGTGCCAACAGCCTGATTACAGTTTCCGGTGAACTGCGCAGTTCACAGGGTACTTTTATGCCCGATTTTAATGGTACAGTGAATGTGAAACTTTTTGACAAAATAAGTAAGGTCAAAACTCTGGGGCAGGATCCGGAAAGCTTCGTAAAAGAATTTGAGGTCTGGAAGAATATTATTTATCAGGGATCAGTAAGTGTTACCCAGGGAAAGTTTTCAATTACTTTCCCCGTACCTGTTGACATAGAATACAAAGTGGGTAAAGGCCGGCTTAGCTATTACGCTACAAATGGTATAGATGACGCCAGAGGGTATTATGAGGATTTTAAAATCGGTGAGGCTGTAAATGAACTCACCAACGATTTCACCGGTCCTGAAATAAAAATGTATATGAACGATTCCACTTTCCGGGATGGTGATTTAACCAGCGAGTTTCCCCGGCTTACAGTGCTGCTGTACGATGAAAGTGGAATAAATACCATTGGAAACAGCATTGGCCACGATATACTGGCTACTCTTGATGGTGACAGCTACAATGCAGTGGCTCTTAACGACTTTTACGTAGCCGATTTAAACAGTTTTAAAAGCGGAAAGGTGAAATATCAGTATTTCAACCTCAAGGAAGGACCACACACGCTTACGCTGCGTGCCTGGGATGCTTTTAACAATTCTAATGAAGCCACTATAAATTTTGTAGTGAAAAAGAATATTATGCTTGACGTTGAAAATCTCATGCCTTATCCTAATCCATCCAGGGGCGAAGTTTGGTTTAAATTAAATCATAATCTCTTTGACGGCACTCTGGAGGTTGAAATGAGCATCTATTCCGTTTCAGGACAGTTGGTCAGATTGTTGGAACCGGTTAAAGTGGTTTCTGACGGCTATACTGCAAGTGATATTTATTGGGATGGCCGACTTTACGATGGCAGTCCTGCCCGTGGTGGTTTGTATTTGGCCAGGATAAAAGTTCGCGACCGCAACGGCAACATCTCCAGCGAAACAGCCAAGGTAATCATTGCGCGATAGATACATACCAAAATGATATTTATATTGGGCAGTTGCCTGTACGAAATCACGTTCATTAGCGGACAGCCCCAATGGTCAGGGCCGGGGGGTAGTGCCCTCAATACATCGGTGTCGTTGGCGCGTTCGGATAATAGGGTGCAATTACTCACCGAGCTGGGAAGAGATAAGCTATCGGATTTGATTGCCCGTTTTTTGAACGAAAATGGAGTAGTAATTGACCAACAAAGATATCAGGGTAAAACCCGTCTTTCGCTTGCTTTTGTTGATGATGCAGGAGAAGCAAATTACGTTTTTTATGAAGATACACCGGTTAAAGCACCTCTATTCGACCTGCCTGCCATAAGTCATCAGGATGTTGCGCTGTTGGGATCCCTTTATTCTATACAGGAACGTAACAAGCAAAATGTTGATGCTTATTTGGAAAAGGCGACCAAGGCAGGCGCTTATCTTATTTATGATCCCAATTTCCGAAAAACTTTTAATGAATTTGATTTTAGCAACCGGATAAAACAAATTATTGGCAATGTTGACCTGGTAAGGGCATCCTGCGATGATATGTTGGGTATTGCCGGAGTTGATACTGGCAGGCAGGCCTACGAATACGTAAAATCATGCGGCTGCACCAATTTTATATACACCCGCAATGGGGGAGATGTTGATCTCTTTACTGCCGAATTTCACCGGACATATCCATCAAAAAAGATACCGGTGGTTAGCAGCATTGGTGCAGGAGATGGCTTTAATGCCGGGCTAATATCATTTATCAGCAAAAACAGAGAAATTTCTCAGAATATGGATTTTTGGGATAAAGCTATCGAAAGTGGGCTTATCTTTGCTGCTGCTGTTTGCGGTAGCCATGAAAATTATATCGGTAACCGGTGAAATAACTGTTTTATCATGCGCAAGACCTTTGCTTCGCTAATACTTAGGTTAATAGGATGGAAAATTGTGGGTACCCTCCCTGCCGGTGGCCCCAGGTGTGTGGTTATGATGGCCCCCCATACTTCCAATCTCGATTTTTTTATGGGCTGGCTGGGTTATTCCTCGGTTGGTTATACTGCAAATTTCCTGATTAAAAAGGAAGCGTTTAACTTTTTTACCACCCCGCTTTTGCGTAAAATGGGGGGAGTAGCGGTTGATCGAACGCATAGCAGCAACATCGTGCATCAGCTTACAGAGGAGTTCAAACGCAGGGATAAATTTATTCTCACCATTACACCGGAAGGAACACGCAGACCAAATAAGCATTGGAAGAAAGGCTTTTACTTTATCGCCTTAAGCGCCAATGTGCCTATAGTGATGGGTTTCCTTGATTATAAGAAGAAAGAAGGCGGGTTTGGACCTATTTTTTATCCTTCCGGAAACTACGAAGCCGACTTTGAAGCCATACGCGCATTCTACAAAACAAAACAGGGCAGGTACCCTGAGAAGTTTGTTATACCTGATATTTCAACAGCGCCTGCTCATCCGATAGAAGCTGCCCATTCACGCGTATAATTTAATTCCTTCTTATATACACCTCCTGCTGTGCAGCATAGGTAAAAATACTTAATTGTAAATATTTCTGTGAAATCTTCAAACTATATTGG
>JAQVEI010000272.1 GCA_028697695.1 Lentimicrobiaceae bacterium | reverse complement strand
AAACCCATTGTTGAAAAGACTCCTTTTCAAGAAAGCTCTGAATGGTCGAAAATTTGTTTTTGTGTAACATTTTTAGTACTCCGTTATTTATAAGAGTATTGAAAGTTGAATTTTACCCCATGTGAGCAAAGATATTTTTCAAGTGCTCACGCAATGCGCATTTGTTGTGACATTAGAAGCAAAAAAGCAGTTGCAACAACATATTATCCTTAAGATGGGCAAGGGCTCTGGCAATAATTTTATAGGTTGCCTTAACGCTGATGTTGAGCATGGAAGCCACTTCTTCGTAACTAAAACCTTCATAAAACCTTAAAAAAACAGCTTCCAGTTGGCGGGAGGTAAGAGAAGTGAGCGCATGCTGCAGTTCATTGGAAAGAGCCGTTTTATTTTCCGCATCAATAATAACAGTTTCAACAGAAAAGACGGGAGTTTCAGGCACTTTATGCTCATTTGAAAGGCTTTGTTTAGCACGAATGGCAGCCATTAGATTATTGCGGTAAACTGAATAAAAATAAGCTTCCACGTTTTTAATCCTGTTGAATTTGCTTCTGCTTTCCCACAATAACATAGCGCTTCCTGGGCGGCATCCTCTATCAACAAGGTATCCGATGTAAATTTGCGCCCATGATTGAAGAACCTCGAGAATAAATCGCGGTAAACCAATGCATACACATTTTTATCCCCATTGGCAATCTGATGCCAAACTCTTTGTTCAACCAACATTTACAGGCGCTGTGATATTTTCAGGATATCAAAGATAAAATTATTTTGTGAAAATCCTTTAAACAGCAAAAGCATGTTTTATGGAATGGTAAAGGCATAATTTAAACCGCAATTCTACATCTTAAAAGCCTCCCTTAACTCTTATTATTGCTATCATTCTACTTTAGTATAAATAGAAATATGCTGTTGTCAAATAAAACACAAGTCTTTTTTATTTGTTATTTTACATAATTTCAATCTATCCTCAAAAAACACCGATATGAAAATCATTTTGTTTGCAATGGCCTTAATAGCGTTAACATTCCTTTCAGGCTGCAACTCCAATTCAATATCAAAAACCTGGACGGCAGAGCAGGAAGCCCAATGGAAAACGAAGTGCGTACAAATGCTTACTGATGATGGTGTAAGCCAGTCAGTTGCCGAAGACCATTGCGACTGCATGTATGGAAAGACTTCAGAAAAGTACACCCCGGAACAAGCTGCTTCACTTACCGTTGATCAGGAGCGGGAAATATGGGAAGCGTGTGATTATTCGTGGTAACAGACAGATGATGGTTTCTTTTTCCTTTAAAGAAGCATTGCTGCTTTGATCGCCTGAAGCAGTTTGCCTACCTTTGCATTAAAATTGCACCATGAAAATTGATTTGCGCAGCGACACCCTTACGCGCCCTACTCCGGAAATGCTACAGGCCATGTTTGAAGCTAAAGTAGGTGATGATGTTTTTGAAGAAGACCCCACCATCAATCTTCTTGAAGAGAAATCAGCTTCACTGTTCGGTATGGATGCCGGTTTGTTTTGTCCCTCCGGTACCATGACCAATCAAATTGCGGTAAATGTACATACCCGCCCGGGCGATGAGGTAATCCTGCACAAGCTTTCGCACCTGTATTATTACGAAGGTGGCGGGATGATGCGTAATTCCGGCGTTTCGGTATGTTTGCTTGAAGGTGAGCGCGGGATGATAACAGCCCTAGATGTTGAGAGCCACATAAATCCCGCCGATGATGTGCACCGCCCCCTAACTTCGATGGTGGCTGTAGAAAACACCATGAACAAGGGCGGAGGCGCCGTATATGATTTTCATGAATTGATTAAAATTGGTGAAGTAGCACGGCAGCATGGCCTGACTTATCACCTGGATGGTGCACGCATCTTTAATGCCCTGGCAGTTACCCCACAAAATCCGGCCGACTACGGCAAACTGTTTGACAGCATCTCCGTGTGCTTTTCCAAAGGCCTGGGTGCACCGGTAGGTTCGGTTTTACTTGGATCCAAAGAATTTATTTACAAAGCCCGGCGCGTTCGCAAAGTGCTTGGCGGAGGCATGAGACAGGCAGGCTATCTGGCGGCTGCCGCAATATATGCATTGGATAATCACCTGGAAAGATTGAATGAAGATCACCGTAAGGCAAAAATTCTGGGTGAGACCCTGAAGGGCTTACCATGGGTGGAAAAAACGCTACCCATTGATACCAATATATTGATATTTGAAACTATACCTAACTTACCCGCCCCAACCGTAGTTAAAGCATTGGCCAGAGAAAATCTCCTGTGTATGGATTTTGACAAACAATCCATACGTATGGTCACCCATTTGGATTTTACTGATGAAATGCTCGATAAAGCGGTTGAATTATTAAAATCTGTGCGGTTTAATTAAAGAACCGGACGCTTACCGATTTAATAAAGAAATGGTGAGGGTTTACGGCTTAACACTGCAAAAAAAACCGTGTGCATCTTTTTATAATGAGTTAAGGCAAACAAATAAATAATCTTATCTGTTTACCCTTAAACACACATTTGCCCTCATGCGTCTGCTCTCTTTTCTGATTTTTTACAGCCTATTGATTCACGTTCAGGCTCAGTCCTGGAAAGTATATCCCTATCAACCCGAGGGAAGTCTGGTTGCCTTTCCGGCTGATGAAGGTTATCATCCGGCGGAAGCCGTAGAATGGTGGTATATGAATGGAACGCTGACCGGAGAAACTACGGGCAAATCATATTCCTTTATGATTTCGTACTTCCATGTCCCCATGTTTGGGTTTGATGGCTTCCGTATATTTAATCTGGCAGATGAAACCACGGGTGAGTTTTTCACCGAAACCCTCCCCTGCTTTTACCCGGTTCTTTCTGAAGATCATCTCCAAATTAACGCGGCCTTGTATGGGGGAAATGCCGAAAGCTGGACCACCCTGACAGACAATACCGGCAACCTGATACCATTCGAATACGCGCTTTCAGCCGTATCGGAGGCAGGCAATCTGGAGTTGAATTTAACTAATCAGAAAAGGCCGTTGCTGATAGCCGACTCAGGTTACTGCAATCAGGGCGGAACAAGCTACTCCTATTATTACTCGCTCACACACCTGCTGGCAAATGGAAGCATTACGTTAAATGGGGTTACCGAAAATGTTACCGGCACCACCTGGATGGATCATCAGTACGGGAATTTTAATCCAAGCGTTGCGGAACAATATGAATGGTTATCCATTCAATTATCCAATGGGATGGATTTTAACATTTACAATTTGTTCACAGCAGAAAACACCATACCCGAAAATCCGGACTACCGTCATATGAGTGTATGGGTAAACGACAGTACCTCGTTTTCAGCGTCTGACTTTTTACTTGAACGCACACAGTACATTTTTATGGAGGATTCTATGAAATGCTATGCCCGGCAATTTCATTTTGTTTATGACAGTATCGATTTAACTTTCACTACCGTTCACACAAATCAGGAGGTTTTGCTGCCTTTTCGCTTTTATGAAGGGCTGATGATCGTGGAAGGAGTGGCAGGCAATACCACTGTTGGCGGGTCGGGATTTGCTGAACTATTGCATTCCTATGAACATCCCCGGATGCGCATTACCCACCCTCAAACCGGAGCAACGCGGGGAGAGCAGACGACTTTCTCATGGCAACTGCTCAATCCCGATGAAGGCCGGCCGGTAAAATACGACATTTGGATAAGCCTGATGGATAGCCTGAACTACAATAAGATGGCCCAGGGTATTGCCGACACCACATGGATATGGGAGCACAGCGGTATAGAACCGGGGAGTCCCTTCTTTCTTGTAATAGAAGGCTATTCTATAGATACCACCCTCTACGGATACGCTTATTCAGGACAACCGCTTTATGTAAATGCTGATTTGAAACCCTTTACAGATAAGATCGATGAGATCAGCCTCTACCCTGTTCCGGCTGACGAATACCTGCTTGTTCGCTGGAAAAATAAAGTAACAAACACTACTATTAACATATACTCCCTCACGGGTAAGTTAATTTTTAACCAACAGGCCTTCACAGGAGATAATCTTAAACTTCCGGTTGCTTCACTCGAACCGGGCACTTACATCCTGACAGTTGAGAATAACCGGAAAATATCCGCTGAAACTTTTACCATAGCCCGATAATGCCAGGATGCTGTTTACTTTTTTGCCCAGGTGCAGCTTTATTGGAGCAGCAATAGATAATTTTACTATTTTTACCGGTTACCTGGCTTCTTTTTCCTGATATATAATAATGCGTAGTGTATTTTTCATCGTGGTTATTGTTACTGCTGTTGCTGCTTTATCTTGCAGGCATACACCCAGTGATGCACCTGTTCTAACGGCAGATACTGACACTACGGTAATGATTAAGCTACCCGAAAGCAGCTTATGCTTC
>JAQVEI010000271.1 GCA_028697695.1 Lentimicrobiaceae bacterium | reverse complement strand
CTCTTGAGTGTCGAAGACCGTCATGGATGTTTCATAATGAATATATTCAGTTTTCCATGGTAATTCGTAAGGGTTAGTTACATCCTTATCATTTTCCTTATTGCATGCAATCAATATTAATGCAATGAATAAAACATTCAATATCTTTTTCATGGCTCTGATTTAAATAATTTTGTTTATAAAAATAATGCTCCTTCGCGCCTGTTACCGGGTTTTTTATAACCGAATAAAAATAAAGCTCCTTCGCGCCTGTTACCGGGTTTTTTATAACCGAATGCTTTGTTCATTTACTAGTCCGAATGCTGCCTGGCAAGCGGACATCTTTCTTTTGTTTTCAGTATTCAAATTTAATTAAAATGCAATATCATCCTTTTTCCCGGAGGATTAAAAAATGCGAACGAGTTAGAATTGCAGATAACTTTACAATAAGTACAGCTTATTTTCCATGCGGACTATCATTTTTTAAACTGTGCGCAGTTTTTAACCCGGGTAAGTTATATTTTTGCATGGGTTGAAAATCATTTGCAAAACAGCCTGGATGCATGTGGGAGCTTGCCATCTAAAAATAAATCATCATCGTATTGTTTTGAACAATTAATCCTGATACGCATTATCCATCAACACCTTTCCTTTAAAGCATAATAAATATGATTGCTCAAAAAACAGATCTGGACTTTATGAAGGAAGCCTATCATGAAGCTTCTGCCGCGGCCTTAAAGGATGAAGTTCCCATAGGTGCTGTAGTTGTATGGCAACAACGGGTTATAGCCAGGGCACACAACCTCACCGAAAGCCTGACCGATGCTACTGCCCATGCCGAAATGCAGGCCATAACTGCTGCCGCTCACTATCTGGGTGGAAAATACCTGAATGAATGCACCCTGTATGTAACTCTTGAACCTTGTCCCATGTGTGCCTCAGCCCTGTATTGGTGTCAATTGGGTAAACTGGTGTATGGCGCTTCGGATCCCAAACGGGGTTTCACTCAAATTCCTGCCAGGCTGTTACATCCAAAAACTCAGCTTGTTTCCGGTATTATGGCGGCTGAATGCGGCAAGCTGATTTCCGGATTTTTTAAAAATAAACGTTAACTCCCCTTGGCCTGGGATACCCTTGAGTGTACTGTATAGCGACAGGAATTAAATATTTATTATTTTTGTCCCTATCCATCCTTTAAAAATGAAAATAATCGCTCAACTTTCAGACCGGGCCATACAAAAAGGAATTGTGCTATGTGTTTTCATCATCGCGGGGTTGAATGTTGCAGGTCAAACCATTAATATCGACAGTTTAAGAAATACTTTACCCGGTAAGGTTGCCGATTCAGGCGCTATACCCACATATCTTCGACTGAGTAACGCCTTTATTGATATATATAATTACGATTCGGCTCTTTTATATTTAAATAAGGCGGACGAATTGATCAAAAAGTTTAGAATTACTAAATATGATTTTAACATCAATGTCTCTTTCAGCAAATTATTTTCGCAGGGCGGAAATTATAGTCTCGCCAGACAGTATCAACTGAAACTCCTCAACATCCTGGATGTGCAATCCCAGGGAAAATACGATACGTTGGAAATCGGGAAAAAGTATGCAAGGTTATATACCGATTTTGCCTATTCATATTTTTACATGGAAAATCCCGATAAAAGCCTGGAATATTATAAAAAAGCCTACAACATTATAACATCTTTAAAGCAGCAATACCCCGGGCATTATTTTGATGATGAACTACTTGTGCTCAAATCCAATATTGGAAGTGCCTATCTTGGATTGCGTAATTTCGATGAAGCACTTAAATATTTCAAACAGGCAATCGAAATGAATAAGGTAATTCAAAATCAGAATTATAACGCAGTGTTATTCAACAACATGGGCATTATTTACAAAGAAAAAGATTCCTGCAGCCGGGCATTTCCCTATTATGAAGAAGCCCTGGCAATCAGAAATCAACTTCGGGATACCTCTGGTATGGCTCAAGTGCTCAACAACATGGGTTCCTGTCTTCAAAAAAATGGAAATTATACACAGGCAATCAGTTATTTTATGAGGGCTATGGACTATAGTCGTAAATCAAAGAATTTAAATTCGGAAATGCTGGCTGCCAATGCCTTAACTGATGTGTATGAAGCTTTAAACAATTACGGGCAGGCGCTTGAAATGCACAGGTTATATAAACAACTGCACGACAGCATCATAAATATTGAAGAAATTCAAAAAACGGCCTCTTTGGAACTACAATATAAATTCGAAAAACAAATCAAAGAACAAGAACTGGAACAACAGTTATTGCTAGCCCAAAAGGAGCGTAAATCATGGATATATCTTGCCATAGCCGTGGTTTTACTGTTTTCGTTTATTATTGTAATAATGTTCAATCGCAATCAACGCATAAAAATAAGAGAGGCCGGTCTCGTCCGGCAACATCTGGAGCTTGAAAAGCAAAACCTGCTTCTGGAGCGTAAAAACCTGAAGCTTGACCTTGAATTAAAAAATAAGGAACTGGCTACCCATGTCATGTATTTGGTGAATAAAAATGAATTTATAGCTTCCATTACCGAAAAACTACTATCCATCCGGCCACTATTGTTGCCCGAAAATAAGGGTTGGGTACAGGAAATTATCCGGGAGATGAAGTCAAACATCGACAACACTGTATGGGATGAATTTGAAGTACGGTTTCAGCAGGTTCATGAAGATTTTTACCAAAAATTGAGTGAAGCCTATCCTGATCTCACGCCCAATGAAACAAAGCTATGCGCATTTTAAAGCTGAATATGACCACCAAAGACATATCAGCCATAACTTTTCAGTCAGTTAAAAGTATTCAGGTGGCCCGAAGCCGGCTCCGCAAAAAATTGGGCATCAACCGTGATGAAAACCTGATTAACATGCTGCAAAACCTTTAGCATAAGTTCACCATCCCATCAGAACCACAGATAAAATCTAATTGTCTCCATGGTATTAAACCGGGAGGAGCATACACTCACCGGTGACGTCCCGAAAAGGCAGCAAAGTATTTAAAAGGGAAACAAACAAGACTAAAATTGCAGTCACCAACCCGGAAAAACAAAATTTCCAAAATTATTTTATTGAATCTACGAATAGAAAATACGATAGAACTTCCTAATCTTCAATATATATAACCCGCATTCATATTATTGACTATCAAATTATTGCCTCGATTGTAGTATTATTGTTCCCTTGATTTATGGCCTTGTAGATTTTTTGTTAACCCATTAATAAAGGTATATTTTCCACGGAGTGTTTTATTTGCAACATAATTTAAGTCGTAGCAAAAAAATGGCAAAAGATGAGAACAAGGCTTTTGATCAAACTGAAAAGGACTTGAAATATTTGATTGAAAAAGCCAACAATGAGAATGCCGCTCTGGTAAAAATCCTTAAAAAGCTGAGTGGTGACAGTCAGGAAAATGAGGTTGATGCAGCAGACAAAAAGGAAAAAACACCAAAAAAAACAAACAATTATTAACTAACCCAAATTACGATTCATGAAAAACATTACAATTAAACTCACCCTGGTAAGCGTGATTTTTGTAGGGTTAATCCTGTCGGGATTTGCCCAGAAATCGCCCGTAACTGCCCTTTCCAAAGAGGCGCAGGGGCTGAGATCCCCCAGAAACGGAGCGGCGATTTACGATCAGTTGTTTCCTCCCGGAGCCTTTACCATCAACAGTCAGGCCTACACAGATCCGAGAGTGCCGCCGATATTAATGTTGCTGCCGACGATTTTGTAGTGGCTTCTGGCGAAAGCTGGGCTGTAAAGCATGTTGACGTACTCGGCGTTTACTCTTATTTTACAGGTAGCTACATTGATGCACTTGATATCAGGTTCTACAACGACAATAACGGCGTTCCCGGAACCGAAATTTACACGGCACTCAATTGTACTCAATACAATGAGATACTGGTTGATGCTGACTTTGACATTTATCATTACGAAATAACATTACCGCAAGTATTTAATTTCACTCCGGGTCATTATTGGATTTCTGTTCAGGCAGTTTCTGATTATTCGGTTACGGATCGCTGGAACTGGTCAACCCATGAAGGTATTACTTTAGAACAGGAATTTGTCTGGAAAAACCCCAGTGACGGATTTGAAACCGGGTTTATCAACTGGACATCTGCTTCCATGCTCGGACCTATCTGGTCAGACTTCAATCTCGCTTTCGCATTATATAGTGAAGGATTAGACAACGATATGGCTGTGAAAAGTATCGACAGTCCTCAATCCTCATCCGCGCTTACTGCTGCCAAAACTGTAACCATAACCATCAAGAATGAAGGCCCACAAACCGAAACCGGTTTTAATGTAAGCTATTCCGTTGATGGTGGTACACCGGTTGTAGAAAATGTTGGTTCACTAAGCGTTGGGCCA
>JAQVEI010000270.1 GCA_028697695.1 Lentimicrobiaceae bacterium | reverse complement strand
GGGCCAGTGGTATTCCTCTTGAAATATACGTTTTTAGTAAGGTACAGGCCTGGGCACTCTATGAAGATATACAGTCAGATATATTCGACCATCTGCTGGCCACCATACCTGAATTTGGATTACAGGTCTTCCAGAATCCATCCGGTGCCGATTTCAGGAGACTGGGTGAACGACTGTCTGATTCTCAGGAACCCGGCGGGTCTTCCGGGAGCGAAGCCATTCATAAATAGTGGTGTTTAGCAACAGCATAAACAACCCATACACCGTATCTTCTATTGGTATAGTACCCAGCCTTATGCCCAGGTTTTTGGTGTCGTCGTACCAGACCACCGGCTCTGGGGTAAACAATCCTGTCAATGCCCCATTTACCAGGAAAAAGGGGAGGAGCGTGGCAAAGTACATCATGTAAAATCTGCCCAGATAGGTAGATTTGAAAACATATAGATGCAGGGTAAGAAAGATGGCGGTAGCCAAAAATGTGATGAAGGTATACCACCGCCCGGGGTTTATTGCAGCCACTATCAGCAACAACAGAATAAGCATCATGGTGAAAGGCCGGGCGAAGGAGGCTAAATAATCAGTGCGGATTAAATACTCAAACGCGTGATACGTGAACATACAGGCGTAAGGAATGGCTATGAAAAAAAGCCACTCTTCCACCGGTAAGTTAAGCAGGTAAATCCCCTGCAAATGTTCGGGATTGAAGCCCCACACACCCAGAGAGGTTTTTACTGCATCCCAGGGCACAAATATCAGCATGGTGCCCAGAATGGCAGGGAAAAGATACTGCCAGTTGCGGTAAAATTTCAGGCGTTTGTCGAAAGTAACCAATAAGGGCACCGATAGTGCCAGTAGGTTTATCCAGAAATAATATGACATTTAGTGGACTTTCTGCGTATTGTGCTGACGCTTTTTAGAAAATTCTTCAATGTAATACTTTAAGGGTGCCACCAGAAAACCATAGTTATAGTGGGCATGCGGGTTGTGATGTTCCAGATGTGCCTTTACTGTAGCCCGCAAATAACGGTTGGAGAAATTTTTGAATACCGGCACCCGTTGATGCACATACACATCATGAAACATAAAATAGGCAAATCCGTAAAGGAAAATCCCTATGCCTATGCTTAACATATAGGTGTTGGGGATAGTTACGCCGAAATAGATGAGTAAAATACTGGGTACTGCGAAAATTATCGCGAACACATCGTTCCACTCCAGCTTCCGGCCATCGCGGATATGATGGTCTTTGTGCAATACCCAGAGAAAACCGTGCATAATGTATTTATGGGTAAACCATGCCATAAACTCCATAAATAAGAATGCACTAAATACCAATAAGATGTTAATTATTGTTTGCATAGGTTAATGTTTTAGGTTTTTAAGGTTGAGTTTTGTTTTGGATTCAGGGGATGATTCTCGAGATATTCCCTCACCCTGTCGAAAGCAATTCTGAACCAAATGGTGAAATTTTCAGGCTTGTCTTTAATCTCTTTTGCCAATATATCCATGCTGGTATAATGATAATCTTCTACCTCCTGCCGGTTAATCACAGGTTTGGTATCCGAAAAACCAATGAATACATGGTCGATTTCATGCTCGGTAAGTTCGTTGGAAAATTTGGCTTTATAATGAAAGGAGAAGACCTCCTCAAACCCGCAATCGAAGCCCATTTCTTCAACCATACGCCTGTGGGCAGCATCGGCTGTGGCTTCACCCGGACGTGGATGACTACAACAGGTATTGGTCCATAAACCCGGCGTATGATACTTGCTAAATGCACGTTGTTGCAAAAGCAGTTCGCCTTTGCTGTTGAAAATAAACACTGAGAAGGCGCGGTGAAGTTTGGCCTCAACATGGGCCTGTAGTTTCTCCATCTTCCCTGTTTCTTTGTCATCCTGATCAACCAAAATTACATACTCTTTCATCTTTCTGCGTTTTTTATCTTAATAGTCTTATTTAATTCAGCACTTTCTTTGGCCGTTAACTGACCGGATTCAAGCATGAATTCGGAGATATGCCTGCATATTTCTGCATTTTCTTTTGCCCTATGGCAGTTTGATAGTTGTTTCAGGATAAACTGCCTGTCCACGTCAATATTGGCCGTATAACCCAAAAACGAAGGGGCCTTGGTTTGAGTTGCAAAGCGAAGAAATCTTATCTCCAATTCGTTGGGTTGTTTCATTACCGCTTCCTCAATAAGCTGTTTCCCTCTGCGAAAATACTTTAATTTATCCATAGGGTTGCCAACGCATGCAGCCGCAGCCGCAAGTGAAGCGCCATGGTAGGCGGTAAGCACGACGTCTGTGGGCGGATGCTTGTCAAACTTCTTGCTTACTTCCAATGCCTTACAGCCATGATCTACCCTCGAAAAATAACTTTCTCTCACTTGCGTAAGGGTAAGTTGTGCCTGCACGAATTGAGGCAGGGAAAACAAAAATAAAACAAAAATCCGTAATGTTCTCATCAATCAATAATCACTGTTTGGTTTATCAGACATCTTCTAAGCAGGTTTTTTTGGTGTGTTATCATTTTAAAGCAGGTTAAACTGATGTTTCAGGTAAGATGTAAACAACAATTTATACTTGGTGCTGTTTGGAATTCGGATTCTTTCTTCGAGAATTTGAGATGAATTTGTTCTTTTAATCTTAAGAAACAACTGATAAAAATAAACGTAGGCCATGTACACGCCAAACCGGGCACCTTTAGGCAGGCGGCGTATGCCTTCAAGGCCCTGTGCAAACTCAGCAGCAATATCGGATTCAATTTTCTGTTTAGTGTCCTCGGTGAAACGTTTCAGGTCAACTCCAGGGAAGTAGGAGCGGCCGAGGTTTTTGTAATCGGCCTGAAGATCACGCAGGAAGTTAATCTTTTGAAAGGCTGAACCCAGATGCATGGCCGGCTGCTTCAACTGATTGTATTTTTCATAGTCGCCTTCGCAAAAAACCCGCAGGCACATGAGTCCCACTACCTCTGCCGAACCATAGATGTAAGCTTCAAAAGCAGGCTGATCATACTCAATATCATGTAAATCCATCTCCATGCTATGCAGGAAGTTCAGAATAAGCTCATCCTCAATATGGTAGGTGTTTACTGCCCATTGAAAATTGTTGAGTATGGGATTCAGGCTGATGCCTTCCTCGATGGCCAGAAAGGTGTCCTTTTTAAAACGATCCAACAGCCTGGCTTTGTCGAAGCCGTGGAATGAATCCACTATTTCGTCTGCAAACCGCACGAACCCGTAAATCGCATAAATGGGATCGTGGTATTTTTTGCTGAAAAACCGAATGCCCAGCGAAAAAGATGTAGAGTAGGTGACGGTTGCCAGCTTACTCGACTTGCGAGATATCATATCAAACAGCTCTTTCATGGTTTAAGGGTGGTTGGTTACATTAATAATTTCGTTGGCTGCTATCTGACCGGAAATAATTGCCGGCGGAACACCCGGTCCGGGCACGGTCAGTTGTCCGGCGTAAAAAAGATTATTTAAATGGGGATTCTTTATTTTGGGCTTTAAAAAGGCAGTCTGCATTAGAGTATTGGCCAGGCCATAGGCGTTGCCTTTAAATGCATGGTAATCTTTTTCAAAGTCGCGGTGGGCGTAAGCACGATGGTAAATTAGGTGTTGGCGCAATGGTTTGCCGGTATACCTTTCCATGCGCATCAACACCATATCCAGGTATTTATTACGAATCTCTTCCGTGTCTTCAAGTCCGGGTGCTACCGGAATCAATGCCATTACATTCTCATGCCCCGGAGGAGCTACGCTTGCATCACTTTGTGAAGGACAACTCAAATACACCGACGGCTTTTCGGGCCAATGCGGTGAGTTGTAGATGGCATTGGCATGACCTTCAAAATCCTCATCAAACAGTAAGGTATGGTGGCTTAAATTCGGTATGCGGGTATCGAAACCCATAAAAAAGATCATGGATGAAGGCGACAATACGCGTGAATCCCAATATTTTTCGTCATACCGCCTTGAAGGGGCATCAAGCAACTGCTGTTCCACATGATGGTAATCGGCAGAAGCCACCACAAAATCTGTTTCCCAGCGCTTATCACCCGTCAACACTGCATTTACCTGCCTGCCATTGGTTTCAAAGCCGGTGACTTCTGCGTTGTAAACAAACTGTGCCCCCTGCTCGCGGGCCAGCTTCTCCATGGCAGCCACTATTTGATACATGCCTCCCTGAGGGTACCACGTCCCCTGAACCATATCGCTATAATTCATCAGGCTGTAAAGAGCAGGGGTAGTTTTGGCGGTGCCGCCCAGGAACAGAACCGGAAACTCAAGCATACGGTTAATTTTCTCACTCTTGAAAAATTTCCGGGTATAGGCGCTGAAGGAGCTCAGCATGTTCAGCTTAATGCCGGCCGCAGCTATTTTCCAGTGAAAATATTCTGCA
>JAQVEI010000269.1 GCA_028697695.1 Lentimicrobiaceae bacterium | reverse complement strand
AGCGAACGGCTTCTTTATATAGGAATTCTTTTCACCGGGCTTTAGCCCGGTGAAAAATGTCGGAATCTACCTCCTTCCGGCTTTAGCCGAAATTGGGCGTCTGGGTGGTTTAAGTGCAGAAATATGGTGTAATTTCCTTCATTTTGGGCTAAAGCCCTTTTTCTTACCGGCTGTTCTTATTACCGCCGGCTAAAGCCGGCGGTAAGGGAAGCCTTTACTTAAAGTTATTTCGCTCTACCACCGGCTAAAGCCGGCGGTAAGGGAAGCCTTTACTTATAGTTATTTCGCTCTACCGCCGGCTGAAGCCGGCGGTAGAGCGAACGGCTTCTTTATATAGGAATTATTTTCACCGGGCTAAAGCCCTTTTTCTTGCCGGCTGTTCTTATTACCCCCGGCTAAAGCCGGCGGTTTCCTTCAATTTGGGCTAAAGCCCCTTTTTATTGCGGCTTTTTCTATAACCACCGACTAAAACCGGCGGTAAGAAAACGCCTGTTTCTAAAATAATTTCGCTCTACCCTCCGCTATAGCCGACTGTAAGGGAATTTTCAATGATGTTGCAGACTGTCGCGCTGTTGGGTTAGTCGCAGGATTACTTCATCAAGCATTTTCTGGAAATCATCCAAATTGTTCTGATAATAGTCGAGGCTGATTTTAAAACGCTGGGGCGAGGAACGGTAATAGGAATATACTGAGTCGTAGCTGCGCACCGATAGTTTATTTAGGCTGTCGCGATTAATATTCGTTTGCTGAATTTTCAGCGCAGCTTCATTGAGCTCTATGGCTGCCATCAAACTAATCATAGAATCGCGCGGTATAATCCCCGCTGGTGCTTTAGTATCGGCCTGCGACCGGCAACCATACAGCATTCCTATAAATACGATGCCCGCCAACAGTATGTGCCGCATATTAATCCTTTTTGCTTTTGCTGTTATACTCTTTGTTGAGCTTCTTCAGCACGTCACGCGTAATATCCAGAGAATCGTTGGCAACCAGAATATTTCCGCCATGCGAATAAGAGAGGATGTAATCGTAATGATACTTTTGGTTGTAGCGTTTCAGAAAATTGTTGAGACTATCGATGAGAATAAGGTTCAGCTCGTATTCATTGCGTGAAATTTCCCCGGCATACTGTTCTCTGAGTTCATAAAGCTTTTGCTGCTCGGCCATCAGGCTGCTGTATATCTCCTGGGCAGAGGCCTCGGAAATGGATTTTTTCTGCACCTGCTCCTGAAAATAGCCGGCATCTTTCTCGAAGGCTGACTGTTTTCGGCTAAGTTCCTGTTCGAGCTGCCGGCTTTTGGTTTCCAAATCGGCACGCATGGATTTCACCAAATCATAATGTGTCATCAGGCTATCGCTGTTCACATAAGCAATATTGCCGGAGCGGGCAGCTTTACTTTGTGCTGCAACAGCTATGCTGTCATCATCTGCACCCGGCTTTAGCAGTATGAAATACAGTATAATGATTCCTACAAACAATACCACGTTGAGTACAGTCAACACCTGGTTGGATTTGTTTTTCTTTGTTGAAGTTTGAGCATCAACGCTTTCGTTTAAATTTTCTTCAAGCATGAATATAAGATTAATCAGATAAAATTTTAAGGCACAAAGATAAAATAAAAAAGCGGGCATTTGTCCGGTTAAGGATGAGCTGCCCGCGAAATTTGAAATTTTAAAATCAGTTACCCAAATCCGACATAAATTTGATGCGCATCAACCGTATTTCTTCTTCATTAAACTCATCCTCACCCAACTCCATAAGAGCAGCCTCAATGCTGTCGCTTTCTGCTTCCCTGAAATAGTCATATATCTCCTCCTGATGATAGGGGTCGACGTATTCATTCACATAATAATTAAGATCCAGCTTGGTGCCCGAAGAAACAATACGTTCAATTTCGGTAAGCAATTCACCTATAGTCATATTCTTGGCGAAAGCAATGTCTTCGAGCGATATTTTGCGGTCGATATTGGTAATGATATATACTTTCAGTCCGGATTTATTCACTACGGATTTCACCACCATATCCATGGGCCTGATTATCTCATTTTCCTCAACATAAGTTTTAATCAGATCGATAAAGGGTTTGCCATATTTGTTGGCTTTGCCTGCACCTACTCCGGTAATTTGGGTCAACTCTTCGGTAGAAACAGGATATTGAATGGCCATGTCTTCGAGAGAGGGATCCTGAAAGATGACAAATGGGGGAAGGTTTTCCTTACGTGAGATGACTTTTCTCAAATCTTTCAACATAGTAAACAACGCCTTGTCGGCTGTACTGGATTTGGCACCACCGGCTGAAAAGAAATCATCCTCATCGGTATTTTCATAGTCATGATCACGGGTGAGCATGATAGAGTACGGCTTTTTTAGAAATTTATGCCCCTCAGGGGTTACTTTCAACAAACCGTAGTTTTCAACGTCCTTGGTAATAAGCCGTTCTATAAGCATTTGGCGGATCACGGCATTCCAGTATTTCTCATCAAATTCTGCGCCCTTGCCAAATACTTCAAGCAGATGGTGTTTGAATGATTTTACATTGGCCGATTGTTTGCCTGTGATTACGGCAATGATATGCTTGGCTTTGTACTGTTGTTTGGTGGCTATCAGGGTATCCAGCACCAGTTCCACTGCTTCCTGACCTTCAAATTTTGTTTTTGGGTGCAGGCAGTTGTCACAGCTTCCGCAATTTTCCTCCGGATAAATTTCTCCAAAATAATGCAGCAGTTGCTTCCTGCGGCAAACCGATGATTCGGCATAAGCCACCGTTTCGAGCAACAACTGACTGGCAATTTCCTGTTCGGCTACACTTTTGTTTTTGTTGAATTTCTCCAGCTTTTGTATATCCTCATAACTGTAGAAAGCCACGCAATTGCCTTCGCCGTCATCGCGTCCGGCCCTTCCGGTTTCCTGATAGTAGCCTTCGAGACTTTTGGGCATGTCGTGATGAATAACATAACGCACATCCGGTTTATCTATACCCATGCCAAATGCTATGGTGGCTACAATAACATCCACCTCCTCCATCAGGAATTTATCCTGGTTAACTACCCGAGTAGCTGAATCCAGGCCGGCATGATAGGGCAAAGCTTTAATCCCGTTCACCTGAAGGGTTTCTGCCAGCTCTTCAACCTTTTTTCGACTCAGGCAATAAACAATGCCCGACTTACCAGCCTGAGACTTGATGTACTTTATGATATCCTTTATGGGTTCATCGCCTTTGGGTCTTACTTCATAATACAAGTTGGGACGGTTAAATGAGGAGATGAAGATGCCGGCATCCATCATATTCAGGTTTTTTTGAATATCCTGCTGTACTTTGGGTGTGGCCGTAGCGGTCAATGCTATAATGGGTACATCTTTGCCTATGGCTTCAATGATAGGCCGCAAACGACGATATTCAGGGCGGAAGTCATGCCCCCATTCAGAGATGCAATGTGCCTCATCGATGGCGAAAAATGATATGTCAATCTCCTGAAGAAACTGTACATTCTCTTCCTTGGTGAGCGATTCAGGAGCTACATAAAGCATCTTGGTTTTACCGCTTTTTACATCATTTCTAACTTCGGCAATTTCGTTTTTGGTAAGTGATGAATTTAAAAAATGAGCTATACCGGCTTCATTGCCAAAATTCCGGATGGCATCCACCTGGTTTTTCATCAGTGCAATAAGTGGAGAAATAACAATAGCTGTTCCCTCCCTGATAAATGCAGGCAACTGGTAACACATTGATTTACCGCCACCCGTGGGCATTATAACAAAAGTATCGCGGCCCTCAAGCAAGTTTTGAATGATGGGTTCCTGATTTCCTTTAAAAGAATCGAAACCAAAAATTTTTTTTAACAATTCATTAAGCGAATAATTATCCACCTCTTTCATCTGTATATATTTTTTCCCGGCTTTACCCGTAATTATTTATTGTGCGTTTCTTTAAAACAAATGTAATCATTCCTGAAGAATAAATCAACAATAAAATCATGTTGTCAGAAAATATAAAATTTTTTCCTAGAAATCGCAAATGCAGTCGTAAGTTTAGGGTAAAAGACCGTTGCGTACACCCCATGCAGCTATGGAGTGGTCATTTTCTTCTATCGAAAATGTTTTTATAGATTCCGACGATAATTTTCAATCCGGCTGGTTTTACCCTGCACAAAAAGTTTGCCTTTTCCTATCCCGAAGGAAAAATGGCAAAAACATCATCAATTATTCCAAAAGGATTGCAAATCTCTTAAAAATAATCATTCATTTTACAACTATTTTGCAAATCTTCATGTTTAATGCTTAAGAAAGATGTGACAGAGGAGGTTAAGTCTAAAGTAAGCGGTTTGCAAATCTCTCTTGTCAACGCAATCTACCGGTACCGGCACTCGACCTTAAACCTGCTTAAGTGGACAGAGGTCAATCCTTTGGATA
>JAQVEI010000268.1 GCA_028697695.1 Lentimicrobiaceae bacterium | reverse complement strand
CCATGATGTGAACGTTTTATTAGAATATTGCATTCCGTAATACTGCTGAGGTATGCCTATTAATGGTTATGCCTTTTACCACTGCGACAGGATTGCTCATCGTTTTTGGCTAGGAAATGACTAAGCCCAGAACGAGCATCAAAACTATAAACGTCATTCTGGCTGTTTTTATGATCAGTATGTTTTACAAGTATTTTTATTACTCAATATTTTGGAATCCCAATCCTTATTTGCCCCGATTCTACCATTATTTTCGGGTGACTTAATGGTAGAAGTGAATAGAATCTCATATGAACCCTGGCTGGGCTCGTATTCATTCAAAGGCAAACAATTTAATTTGAAAGTTTTTATCAGCTGTCGGCTTTTATCTCTTATGTTGATAAATGTTTTGCGGGTTGCTTTTAATTAATAATCTCCAATAAATCATTCCGGATAAGCCTCCAATGCTGGTTCAGATTAATCGTCTTTATGGTAATTTTATGATTATCAATAATGTTGGTAATGGAATGTTCTTTAGAAACGGTTGGATATAGCAATAGTCCTTCACTGTTTATTGCTGACCCGCCCTGGACTTCTGCATTCTTAACATATGCATACATTTGGTACAGGTTAGCTGATATGATCTTTTCTTTGTCATAATACTCATTAAGACATTCTGCGTAGTACTTCGTGTCAATAATTATTTTCCTGTTTGGAGATGTGAGAGATATATCCGTCTTCATAATAGGAAGGAAGTCGATATTATTGTCCCCCTTTTGAGTAACATTCCACATAATTGTTTCTGATCCAACATTGAAATCACTATTTCGAAGAGCTTCTTTGAAGAAATTTCTGACAAAATGTTCAAACAATTTTGCCATCTTCTTTTCATCTCTTACGAAATCTATGAACTCGTAGGACCCGGTATCTTCATTAAGAGAAATGTTTTCGTGAATAATAAATGCAACGTTAGGCACGAATCTATAAAACAGATTGTTCCTGTGTAAATTTACCTTCGCGAAATGATTACTTGTGAGTGCTATATCTGAGATATGGAGGAAACGTTTATAGACCTCAAGGAGCTCTAACCGTATCGACCTGTCAAGATTCTTTACTCTGAGTAATTTATTTAAAGTAGCTTTAATTATTTGATTGTGAAGAATATCTTGGGATAATTCATCGAAGTCGCAATGCAATCTTAAGATAGGCACTGAAAGATTCCTCAGGTTATTCTTGAAATCAATTTTACCGTGCACCTGCGTTAATTCTTCAAATTCATTCTTATATGTCCTGTCGAGGCCTCTCTTAAAAATATAGCTACAGCCATTATTAAGGACCTTAGCAAACAGATCTATGTATTGAGTATAGTCTGAAGCACTAACCCTGATTCTGTTTGAGGCATCCAGCTGGTTCCAGGAATAGCAAAGCAAATAATAGATGTTTTCTATAGGTATTTTAGACTCACTCACGAAGTAACTTGTTTACATTGTCTTCTGCTTTTTCAATATCATCGAACCAATACTCCCTTAGAAGAGGCCTTATCTCATTATCAATAACCTGTCTGTACCATTTTGATTCATTAACAATCGGTTTAGAAC
The DNA here is from genome assembly GCA_028697695.1 of Lentimicrobiaceae bacterium. Taxonomy (GTDB): domain Bacteria; phylum Bacteroidota; class Bacteroidia; order Bacteroidales; family Lentimicrobiaceae; genus Lentimicrobium. The sequence continues at coordinate 2,843 of JAQVEI010000268.1, read as the reverse complement.
AGAAATAGCTGTGACCAATTGAAAACCACCTCCCAAGGTTGTCATCTTCGGATATGACTGCATTGAGATCATTAAATCTTGAAATAATCCGATTAATCAGATCGTCATCAACTCCATTAATTGAAAGCAATTTGGCGAAGCGTGGATCATTAAATGAAGGATTAATATCTATAAAGTTGAATCTTCTTCTCAGGGCATAATCAACAATGGCCAGAGATCTGTCGGCAGTATTCATTGTCCCAATGATGTAGAGGTTTTCCGGGAGAAAGAACTTCTCATTTTCTGTACTTGAGTAGGTCAGTCTGATTCCAAAATCTTTACCTCGCTTATCATGCTCGATCAGCATCATAAGTTCTCCGAAAATTTTGCTCAGGTTGCCACGGTTTATTTCATCTATAATGAAGAAATATTTGTGATCGGGATCATGCTGTGCTTTTAAGCAAAATTCAAAGAAGACTCCATTCTTCAATTGAAATTTTCCTTCTCCTGTTGGACGATAGCCTTGTATGAAATCTTCATAAGAGTAGGACTGATGAAACTGAATCATTTCAACCTTTGAATTATCTTTAAATCCTGATAGAAGATAAGCTAATCTTTTAGCAATAAATGTTTTACCTGTCCCGGGGGGGGCCTTGCAGGATTATATTCCTTTTATATTCAATCGAGTTTATAATTTCATCAAGCCTCCGTTCATTCAGAAATATCTCTTTAAGAGCCTCCAGCTTTGTATATGGATCTAATCTTTTCGTAATCTCTTGTCTGCATAACCGACATATTGATCTAAATTCCTCCTCGTTCAGTTTGAAGAGAGATCCCTGGTGATTTTTGAAGACTTCACATGCACTTAACTCAGAGACCGTTTTCAGGTCTTCCCATGAGGCTTGGTATGGAAAGAATTCCTTGATCTTGAATGTAATTATTTCACCTTCTTCTTCATCGTCGGTTATGCCACTAACTACCTCGAAAATGGCTTTAACCTTAAGTATTGGGGCAGATTGATAGCCAATGATCAGGTCACCGGTTTTAACTTTGGTAAAGTACTCGTAAATTCTTCTTTTGTTCCCTTTGTCGTTGTGGGTTGTATAGGTCTGTTCTTGCCCTATTGCAAAATGATCTATATTCCAATAGGTCGGATTGGCATTAATCCACCAGAATTGTTGTTCCCCGCTATGATCTGAGGGAGGTACTATTGGTTGTTCGACTTTCTCTTCAATTCCAAGGAGGGATTTAAGTTTAGCGACATACTCCGGGAAAGGTGTTATATCTGTAAGTGTTTTTAAGACAATATTGCTGTTCTCTTCCGGCCATTCACCTTTGTTTACCCATCTGACCTTTCTTAAATGATGGTAATCACTCCTTGACGGGTCATAGTAGTAATCAGATTCGACTATACCATAACCGATATATGTTTTTACTCCCTTCTTAGCGACGATAATATCCTCAGGTTTCATTACTTTCAGAAATTGCCAGCATGCAAGGGAGTCGTTTGAGAATGACCTTTCAGAGTCTATTTCTTCCTGCATTTTCTTTCCGATGCTCTCCCTGTCAGGAAAGTTGTTCAAGTTACCTGTCTGATTCCAGCCTATACCCATCACTCCGTCCGCATAAAAGGTATCCCAAAATTGAGCGTTGGCCCCTGGCGCATAAATCCAGAATCTGACCTGTGGATCAGGGTGTGGGTCTTCTATAATTTCTTCGTCAACAAAGTCTTCATAATTATTTTCCATGTACGCCAAGTGGGAAATCTCGTAAAGTTTCAGACCCGTTTTCTCTTTCGCTTGTTCAATTATTGAGAAATAATCTCCAAGGCTTCTGATATTTGTATCAATTGCCAGCGTATTAAGATAGTAGATTGTGTTTCTGTCGATTGTAAGATATTGTGATGGTCGGGCTTTATAAAGATTACTGGTCAACTTTGTAATTCCAATCCCATGTAATCCGATTACTTTGTCGAAAAGATCATCATTGATATTATAATTAATGGCTTGCTCAAATAACTCCCATAGTATTGAAATACGATCTGGTTCACGGTCTTTTTCATATCCGTAGAACCAGACATTTTGAGGAAAGGTTCTGGGGATGCCCCAAGCATCCACAGGGGTTTCTGAATTCAACTCGAAATTTACTTTTAACTTCTTTGCAATTTGCACTACCTTATCTTCACCATATTTTGTGATTGATGCAAACACTGTAAAAGGATCAATCTCTTTTAATTGAATCGTTTCTCCTTCAATATTTAAATCATTGAAACCTTCCTCAATTCCGGAAGCAATTAGTTTTTGTATGATTTCAGATTGCTTGTCTTTGTACGACAGCAACTCGGTCGCAAGTTCTTCGAAAAGTGAAACCCATGTGAACATTTCTTTGCCGACGAGGATATGTTTTCGAATGAAGAAAATAAAGTCCTGGACGAGCCATACCTCAACGACGGGAGTGATTTCTCTTAATACATCGAATTTTACTGAAATCCCTCTGAACTTATCGATGTTTTCATGAATTTCCTTCCTCAGACTGCTCAACAACTCCTGACTCTTTACGAAAGATTTAAAGCCTTTTTTAGGCAGATTCTTTTCATCAAAAAGATACTCCAGTGCAAATATCAGATCAATCCTGGGACAGGTATTAAACTTATGAGGAATTAATGTAGCTAACCATGCAGAGAACTTTGGCAGGCTTAAGGATGTTTTAATCCTTTCTTTTTCTAGCAGTCCACCTTCAAATAAATACCTTATTGTTTGTATGTCTTTTAATTCAATAATCTGATTTCCATATCTTTTAGGAGTATCCAGAAAATTTACTCCCTTTGTCTTCCCGTCGAATTTTTCATGCTGAGATGCAATACT
>JAQVEI010000267.1 GCA_028697695.1 Lentimicrobiaceae bacterium | reverse complement strand
ATTGTGGACTGGAAAAAAGGAGAACAACTCGTAAGTCAGGGGAAATACAAGTTGATAAACGGACACAAGGTTATACCCATTGATGTGGCTGTGGCCAACAACATGTTGTTCCTGGTGCCTGAGCCTAAATCACCTCACGGTGTGGATGTTAGCCCTGATGGAAAGTACATAGTGGTGGCTGGTAAACTCGATTCTCATGCATGGGTTTACTCCTGGGAGAAGATTACCAATGCCATTAAAAATAAAAACTTTGAGGGAACAGATGAATACAATATTCCCATTATTTCATTGGAAACTGCCTTGCACGGGAGTGTGGAAGTCGGTCTCGGCCCTCTGCACAATCAGTATGACAAGGAGCCGGGTATTATTTACACCTCTATTTATGTGGATTCACGCATCACCAAATGGGATTATATCAACCTGAAAGTGATAGATTATGTATCTTCACATTACAACGTAGGTCACCTGGTTGCTGCTCATGGTGATGCAGTTAACCCCCATGGTAAATACCTTATTTCCCTGAATAAACTCTCCATTGACAGGTTTAACCCGGTAGGACCCCTTCATCCTCAAAATCATCAGCTTATAGATATTGACGGTGACAAAATGGCTACCATTTACGACTTGCCCTTGCCTATGGGTGAACCACATTATACTTCACTCATTCAGTATGGCGGATACAAATCGGAGGAAATTTATCCTTTAGGTACAAATATCTACACCATGGAAAGGTCGCCTTATGCAACCGAAGTGGGTAAAGAGCGGGTAGAGGCCAAAGGAAGCAAAGTACATGTGTATGCCACCATAAACAATGGCGTGGTAACCCCCGGAAACATCAATGTAAATCAGGGGCAGGATGTGGAAATTCACATTACAAATACCGGACAAACCAATCTTGACCATTATGTGTATGAGATTTGTGCCTACGACCAGATGTACCGCTGGCGGCCGGGCGAAACTGCAACCCTGGAGTTCACGGCTGCCCGGGCAGGTGTTTATCCCCTGTTGCTGGATAACTACCACAATCCTGAAGCCAGACAATTGCAAGGTTACCTCACCGTTAAGTATAACGAACCTGCCGAAAACAACCGGTTACTGGCTTATTCCAAGCGGGTACAGGCCGACATGCAGATGCAGGCCTTCCAGCCATCAGCCATAGAGATGAAAAACCTGCTCGAAGGTGAAATGGAATTCCTGAACTATGGATGTAATGCCTGCCATAAATTTGGTGAAGATTTTAACGGGCCCGATTTGCTTATGGTTGATAAACGTCGTACCGACGACTGGCTCAAATCCTGGATTATGGATCCTGAACGTCACTTCAAAGAAGCTGATATTGAAGCCATGCGTCAGCGTTACAAACTGGCCATGCCCAATCAGAATGTATCGGAGGAAGATGCAGCCAAGATCATTAAATATCTCAAGCTACGTTCAGATCAGTTTCTGAAAGAGCAAAAATAATGGAATATAATCCGGGGGATGTTTTATCTCCCGGATTATTTAACTAAATTTGTACTTCATTAATTCCATTATTTTATAACTAAAAATTGCTAACTATGAAAAAAAATCTTATTGCATTGTTCGGAGGGTTACTGTTCGCAGGTGCACTCATTAGCTGCGGTGGTGGTGCAGGTGAAACCAAATCAAAAGCCATGACGGCTGATTTGGCCAATGGCGAAGCTGTTTACAACAAATCCTGTATCGCCTGTCATATGACCGGAGTTGCCGGAGCCGCCGCCCTGACCGATAAAGCCCGTTGGGAAGAAAATGCTGCCAAAGGCATGAGCGTATTGCTGGAAGATGCCATGAAAGGGTACACCGGAAAATACGGTGTGATGCCTGAAAAAGGAACCTGTACTGACTGCACCGAGCAGGATATGTACGATGCAATAAGCTTTATGCTGGATAAAGCAGGGGTGGAAGCTGCTGAATAAATTAAATCTATCTATTTCAACCTTACATTATGAAATCAAAATCATACATCATTTTTGCGATTATTGGGATAATTCTTATCGGGATAACCTATTTTGTCCCCATCTGGGGAGTTGCCCTTCAAAGTATTCAATACCCAAAAACCATGTATCCTAAAGGGATACGCGTCGACTTTAAATTCAATGGTGTATATAATGGTTGCGAGGGTGTTAAGGAAAGAGAGGAACTGGCTACAAATGAAGGTGCCGACTGTCTGAGTGAAATGAATGCCATAAATCATTACATTGGTATGTATCCCATAGTACAAGGCAGGAACAATCCGCCAACCATGGATCATCCCAGTTTTTATGTGTTCGATACACGAAAAGACGCGGCCGGAAATGCAATAATTGATCCAGAAACAGGACAGGAGGAGAAGATAAATGTTACGCCCGGTGCACTGAAGACACTTAACTTTATCATGGTAAATTCACCATACATTTTCGTGATCTTTATTGTGCTGGGTTTAATATTTGTATTTACACCCAAACGATTGAATTTATTGACCGGCCTAATACCGGCACTGGTTCCGTTTTACTTTCTCATTGTGTACATGTATTACCTGTATTGGTATGGTCACAATCTGGGATTACACGGTGGCGGTGCTTTTGCCGGGATAAAACCGTTTATGCCCACTGTTTTCGGAGAGGGTAAGGTGGCTCAATTTACCACCGAATCCTATCCCTATTATGGCTTTTTTATTGCTTTGGGCGCTTTTGTATTCATGCTACTCGCCATATTTTTGAAAAGAAAGAGTTTACGAACCACATAACAGCATCGGCGTCAGGATGGTTAAATCCTGACGCCTAACCCTAATCATGAGAACAATAAATCTTCTTCTTGTACTACTTCCCTTACTTCTTTTCAATACAGATGTTTGGGCTCAGGAAGAAGATTTGCATTTTGGGCCTGTTTCGCCGGTAAAACGAATAACCAATCGTGCGAATCCCATTTCATTGCAAAAAGTTATCGATCAGGCTCCCCCCGGAAAATACGTTAAGCTGGAACCCGGTTTTTACGTTGGGCCCGCCCTGATTAAAAAAGATGCCATTACCCTGGACGGTAGGGGAGAGGTGACTGTTTCAGGCCTGGGTAAAGGTTCTGTTATTACCATTGAAGCCAGTAATGTTACGCTCAAAGGACTTAATATCGTGGAGTCGGGCGGGTCGCACGATAAAATAGATTGTGGGGTAAAAATTAAGGGAAACAACAACATTGTGGAAAATTGCCTGATTGAAGAGTGCCTGTTTGGTGTTGATATCTTTCAGGCTGAGCATAATCTTATTCTGCATAACGAGATTACCTCACTCTCCCGGCGAAATATGGCCTTAAAAGGAGATGCCATACGGTTGTGGTATTCTAAAGATAATCTGATAAAGGGAAACTACTGGCATCATGTACGTGATATGGTGGTTTGGTACTCCTCCGAAAATACTTTTGAAGCCAACAAAGGAGTGGGTAACCGCTACAGTATTCACTTTATGTACTCCCACAACAACCGGATTAAAGACAATTATTTTTATGAGAACTCAGTTGGCGTTTTTCTTATGTATAGCGAAGAAACGGTGATGACCGGTAATACCATCATGCATTCCAACGGCGTCAGTGGCATGTGTCTGGGTATGAAAGAGACTTCATCCAATCAGATTTTACACAATCGCTTTATTTATTCTGCCGAAGGCATACACGTGGATGTATCGCCTTTCGTGCCGTTTAAAATCAATACGATAATGTACAACGAAATTGCTTTTTGCGGAACAGGGATTTTTTTCCATACCAATCAGGAGGGCAATCTGTTTAAGCACAACTATTTTCACAATAATTTGGTTCAGGTGGAAGCTGGAGGAAAAACGGCAAATTTAAACCGCTGGCAGGGGAATTATTATGATGATTATCAGGGGTTTGATAAAGATGGCGACAATGTTGGTGATAATCCCTATACGTTGTATTCCTATGTGGAACATCTGTGGTCTTTTGATAAGGATGTAAAATTCTTCTACGGCTCACCTTTGCTGCTGGTGCTTGATTTTTTGGAAAGGCTGGCACCATTTTCACAGCCCAAACTTGTTCTGCGCGATAAAAGTCCGATATTCAGGTGGGATGCGCAATGGGATAAAAAACTTAAGGAGCAGTTATGAAACGTTCGATTGCGGCTCTGCTACTTTGTATTTTACACCTGGCCTTTATCATATTGCCGGAAGCCCAGTTGTGGCCATACCTGAATGCAATTGCCGCTTCTTACAGCCATAATGAAGTTACTGCGCTTGCCAGCGACAGTAAAGCACCCTTAACCGGTGATGTTACCTACCTCAAAGCCCTGGTTGAGCGTTCCAGAAAAATGGAAGATACCAAAGAACAGCAGAGAATTCCCGAAACAAACGTGAGCCACACCGGCCTGATTTACTTGCCTTCGGATGAAATCAACCACAGGCTATATTGTATCGAAAAACCACGCTGTTTTGCAGAAGA
>JAQVEI010000266.1 GCA_028697695.1 Lentimicrobiaceae bacterium | reverse complement strand
TTCCTTAATCCTGCCCGAGTGGTGGAATTGGTAGACACGAAGGACTTAAAATCCTTTGGCCATTGCGTCCGTGCCGGTTCAAGTCCGGCCTCGGGTACAGGCAATTGAAATCAGGCTTAACAGCCTGATTTTTTGTTAACGACGAGCCTTTAACCTCCACTTTTTATTCTTTATTATCTGTTGCTTAAGTTGCTTTTCGCAAGTGGATATAACTTAAGTGCACTGTTAATGAATAAATGCATTACTTTTGCATGTTAAATTTTATGATAGCCGGAAATAAATTATTTCAGGCAGTTAATCATTTTCAGCACATTTTTTGTTTAACAAGATAGTTTATTAACCAAAACTTACTTTAATTATGATTAACAGGATGAAAACAGAGCACAATGGCCTGGTTCAAAAGTTCAGGTTGCTGCCGCTTATCGTGTTGGCAATTACACTTGCCCTGGGTTTTAACTCATGTAAAAGTTCCAAAAAGGCACAAAGAAAAAAAGCTGCCATGGAACTGGCCGAAAAGACAGCCAAAGCCAAAGCCGATTTGATTGCCATTATTGGTGACGACGGGAAGATGACCCTGGAAGAAAAGGAATTTAAGCTTGCTTCCATAAAGCGCATGAATCTGCAGGACGAGGAAGTTAAAGCTTTGATTGCTCAGGCAGAAGAGAAAATTGCAGCCGAGCGCGCCGCTTTGGAACGTAAAAAAGAAGAAGAACGACTTCAACGTGAACGCGAAGCCCGTGAACGGGAGAAACGTGAAGAGGGGCAATACCGGGAGCTTAACCTTAAAATGGACGCTATTGCCAATGCCCGCGATGTAGCAACCGCAAATCAAAAAATTAGAGAAGCTCTGGCCGATTTCCGAAGTGAGGATGTGCCGGTACTGATTTTGATAAGTAGCGAAGGCGATATCAAGGATTACGATCGTCCTACTACCATTAGAAAATATCTTGAGTTTGTTAAAGATCAGAAAAAATCACTCAACAAGGTGTTGAATGTGGTTTATGATTCCAATGGTAAAATTAAAGAGATTGAACTTATTAAAAAATAAATAAACCATGAGAAAGACATTAAGCATTATCGCAGCCCTGCTTTTCATATCAACGGGCACCCTTTTGGCTCAGGATGAAATCAGCCCGTCACGTAAGCAGGCTATCGACTCTCTGGCACTTGAAAAAGTGCGTGACCTGAGTAAATACATCAGCATTATTGGCAATAAAGATACGCCCTGGTCAGAAGCCAACCGGGTAATAGAACGCACACTTGAGCTTTTTGCAGACGGTGCGTTGATGGGCGTTTCCTCGCTTAACCGGGAAGAGATTAAATACTACGGTGTGCGTGAATACCTCGAACGGCTGATGGCACTAAATTATGATAAGGTAAACATCTCATGGTACAATATACAGTACATCAGCGATTTGGAGCGTCAACCCGATGGTCGTTATGTGGGTGTGATTACCATTTATCAACGTTTTGAAGGTACTACCGAAGAAGGGCTTCGCTATGTGGATGTAACCAAAAAAGATGTTACCGTTTATGTAGAACGCAAAACCACTCAGATTTCCGGTCGCATTATCGGTTTCTGGGATGTGTTGCTTGGCGACATCCGCGTTAGCGAAACCAAACCAGGCTAAAATGCGTTATTTTCATTGAAACCGGCTTTATGTCACCTTACAATAAAAGAGTGACAAAGCCGGTTTATTAATGTTAATCAGAGAAAATTATGAAAAACTTTTTGCTGTGCCTGTGGTTTATTCTGCCGCTCTCCTGGCCGGCCATGTCTCAATCATTTAATTCATTACTGGGCGACGAAAGTGTGCTGTATGCGCAAACCAAGCAGGTAAATCAATTTTTTAGACGGTTCAACGGAGAAGAAGATACCCGGGGCAACCGGTATACCAAAGATGATCAGCAATTCAGAAATGCCGAACTCAGACGTAAATATTTAAATGTGTTATTCGATTACAACAATTCTTCAATTACCGATCCTCTTCGCAATGCATTTATTGCAGATGTACTGGATAAAAAACAACCGGTAATTCTTGATTTCCATCAGGGGCAATGGTTTGCTGAAGTTACTACACGCTTTAAATACAAAGGCCAGGAAAAGGATCTTACCCTTTTTCTGAAACTTGAACCGGAAACCGGTGGCTACAAATGGGTGTTTACCAACGTGTACTTTAAGGCTTATCATGAAATGTTCTCTAATGATACCACTACCGGAAGCCACTTTTTACATCCATTAAGCCATGAACTTGATTTCATGAATCTGATCCGGGTGTTTAAAGATAAAAATTATGTCGAGTTGTACACCGAAAAATCATACCGGCCTGATTTTCTTACCTTATTTTTATATGAGTTTAAGAAAGGCGATCTTCAATACATTACCGTGAAAAATGTGAAATTTCATTTCTTCCAGGTCCCTGGATGGTATTTTGAACTTTCAAATTTTAATCGCTCAGGTACCAATTCAGGATGGCTGATTTCATCGCTGCTGAAGATAGAAGAAAATCAAAAAGAAATGGTTCTTAAATATATTTATCATGAATAAAATCTTTTCTTCCCGCAAATTAATGCTGTTCAGTCTGCTGATTGTGCTCTTTGTTTCTTTTGATGCAACAGCCCAAAAAAAGGAGTCAACTACCCGAACCTTAACAGCCGAGGAAAAAGCAAATTACGAAAAACAGGTTCGGCAGATTATTGGTTTTATGGAATATGCCTTCAACACCTTAGGCGATCCAAAAAGCGATTACCGCGATAAAGACATAATCATCAATCAGTCGTATCTGAAATTTTTTAAAAATGCTGAGGTGCAGATTGAAGATGACTTATTGGAGGTACGTGATGTAGTGACCAATAAAAATATTCAGGCTTATTTAAAGGATATCGATTTCTTTTTTAAAGATGTTACCTTTAAATACAATATTGAAGAGATAACGTCTGAAATTAATGAAATGGGAGAGACTTATTTTCAGGTGAGGGCAAGTCGCAACCTTAAGGGTAAAACCATTGAGAATAAAGATATTAACAATAATAAAGTGCGCTACATCGAGCTTAACCTTGATGATGCCAGCCGGGATTTAAAGATTGTAAGTATATACACTACCAAGTCAAGTGAAGAGCAGGAGCTGATTGCCTGGTGGAATGCCCTGAACGACAATTGGCGGAAATTCTTCGCCAAAGAGACCGAGGCCACTGCCGATTTAAAACTAAAGGATATTGTTAAAATTGGAAAGGATTTTGTAATTGTTAAACCAACCGGAAATAATGACAGCACTGCATCCGATAGCATACCGCTAAAAACATCGCGTATCCTTGGTGATGTGCGTAAAATCTGGCGAACGGAAAGTATATCACTTGCCGATAACCCACAGATTTCAACCCTTGATCCTCTGGCTGCCCTTACAGCCTTAAGATATCTGGATATCTCAGGTACATCAGTTACTGATTTGCAGCCCATACGTAACCTTACCCGCCTTGAACACCTGGATATTTCCAATACAAGTGTTAACAGCCTTGAACCGCTTCAGTATTGTATTTCTATTGTAAACTTAAATATTTCAAATACCCCGGTGACCTCGCTAAGTACGCTTGCGAATTTTATAAAACTCGCGTATTTGGATATCTCATACGTGTATTTATATGAAATAACTCCTTTATCCGGTTTAACTTCTTTAAAGGAATTCAGAGCAGTGGATGTACCTGTAAGCAATTTCGATATTCTGGGAGAGCTGACTTCACTTGAATTATTGGATATCTCCGGTTCTGGTATAACCAACATAGAGGCGTTTCGCACATTGAATCTACTAAAACGAATTTCTCTTGAGCGAACGGCTTTATCAAATATAGATGCCATGAGCGATATGAAAGCGCTTCAACTGGTTTATCTGGATTCTACCAATGTAGCTGTGCTGGATCCCTTAAGCGGCTTGCCTGATTTGCGAACTATATATTGTGATCATACACTTGTGGATGGAGCTGAAGCTCAGGAATTTATGAAGACCAATCCCAATGTTAAGGTGATCTACGAGTCGGTGGAATTAGTAGAGTGGTGGAAATCATTGTCACCGGAATGGAAAGCCGTGTTCAATAAAGAGGTTCAAATCAGCAAGCCACCTGCCAAAGAACAGTTGCATGAAATTACTTATTTAAAAAAGCTGAACATTGCCAATCACCGGTCTTTACGTTCTGTGGAACCTTTGCGTAAACTTGTGGTACTGGAACAATTGGATGCTTCCGAAACGGGTATTACCGATGTAAGCGCCTTGGCCGATTTGATCAATTTAAAACAACTTAACCTTAATTCTACCATTATAGGAAGTATAGCCCCATTGGTCTCCCTTACCGGATTAACTGAGTTGGATATTTCTTATACTGGCGTAGCTGATTTACAACCGCTCACCGCTATGCAAAACCTTCGCATTTTAAAAATGGATAGCATTCCA
>JAQVEI010000265.1 GCA_028697695.1 Lentimicrobiaceae bacterium | reverse complement strand
CCAATTTAGCCATGAGCAAGCCTTTCTCCAAAACGTCTTGGTTTAAATGCTATATTTATCAAGGGTGTAAATGCATTCATGATAAGAATGGCAAAGGATACCCCTTCGGGATATACACCCCACACCCTAATGATAATGGTAAGCAGGCCGGCACCTGTGCCAAAAATTAATTGTCCTTTGGCGGTAATGGGCGATGAAACCATGTCGGTAGCCATATAAAAGATACCCAGTATCATGCCGCCTGCCAACAGATGCATAACAGGATCAATAAATTTGGTTGGGTCTATCAGCCAAAGGATACCCGAAAAAATAAATGCCGATGCCAGATAAGAAACCGGAATATGCCAGGTAATAATTTTACGGATGAACAGGTAGGCGGCTCCCAGCAAAAGGGCAATCACTGACACTTCGCCCAGTGAACCACCCTGTGCACCCAGGAAGTCATTTAAATAGCCAGGAAATTCAGGATTTTGCATAACCTGTTGTACAGTTTCTCCCCGTGTAAGGCCTTCTTTGAAAAAGCCTAAAGTAGTAGCTCCGGTTAGAGCATCAGGGGCTTGAGCTGCATAAAGCCCATGCGGCTTTGGCCAGGTAGTCATTTGAACCGGGAAGGATACGAGCAAAAAGACCCTGCCCACCAGCGCAGGATTAAATGGATTTTTACCCAATCCGCCAAACGACATCTTAGCAATGCCAATGGCTGCCAATGCTCCAATGATCAATATCCAGGCAGGCAGATTGGCCGGCACATTAAAAGCCAGCAATACCCCGGTAACCAATGCACTGCCATCATTAATGGTCACCGGACCCTTAATGAGATACTTTTGAATAACCCATTCAAAAAACAAACAGGCAAGAATAGAGATTAAAAAGACCCGGGCAGCATCCAACCCGAAAAAGTAAATAGATACCATCATGGCGGGAATCATGGCAATGACCACCCCGTACATGATTGATTTAACATTTTGAGTGCTGTGAATATGGGGTGAACCCGAAACTGTAAGTAATTGCATATTATTTCTTCCCCCTGTTTCTTATCATGATACCCGTTTTGTTCTTTCCCATCCTGATAAAATCGAGTAAAGGCCGGCCTGCCGGGCAGGTGTACTGGCAGGAGCCACATTCTATACAATCCATAATGCGTTCTTTTTCAGCTCTTTCAAGCAACAAATTTTCAGACAACTGGGCCAGCAGAATGGGTTCAAGACCCATAGGACATACGGTTACACAGCGACCGCAGCGGATACAGTTTAATGCGGCCATGCGTTTACTTTCTGCCCCGGGCATAATCAAAACACCGGAGGTTCCTTTTACTACCGGCACGTCAATTGAATAAAGTGCTTTGCCCATCATGGGTCCACCGCCAATAACTTTTCCTGTATCGGCGGGCAAACCGCCACAATACGCAATCAGCTCATTTATGGGCGTACCAATGCGAACCTTTAGATTAGAGGGCCGTTCAAGCTTTTTGCCGGTAACCGTAACAATGCGGTCAATCAGGGGTTTGTTCTTTTGTACGGCTTCATATACGGCCAGTGCTGTGCCTACATTCTGCACCACACAGCCTACTTCAAGTGGCAATTTGCCTGATGGAGTTTCCCTTCCGGTGACGGCCTTGATGAGTTGTTTCTCCCCGCCCTGCGGATATTTAACTTTTAGGGCAATTACCTCTATGCCGGCTGTGTCACTACACAATTCTTTCAAATGAGCTATGGCATCGGGTTTGTTATTTTCTATACCAATAAAAGCTTTTTCAACCTTAAGGGCATGCATCAGCAATCGAATTCCGGTAACCACTTCCTCTCCCCGCTCCAGCATCACCCGGTGGTCAGCGGTAAGATAGGGCTCACACTCCACACCATTGATGAGCAGATATTCCGCCTTTTTACCTTCAGGTAGCCGAAGCTTAACATGCGAAGGGAATGTAGCACCACCCAATCCTACCACACCCATTTCATAGATGCGGCGAATTATTTCTTCAGGTGAAGCAGTAATTGTCATCTTTATTTCATCGGAGCGATCGATGTCCTCTTGCCACTCATCACCTTCCACATCAATCAGCACAGCCGGACGCCGATAGCCGGAGGCATCCATAACTTCCTCTATTTTGGTAACTTTCCCCGAAACGGAGGCATGCACATTGGATGAGATAAATGCCTCGCCTTTGGCAATAAGCTGCCCCACCTTCACCACATCACCTTTCTCAACGGCCAGCTTTGAGGGAGCACCCAGGCTTTGCGATAGTGGAATGATCACTTTGGCAGGCAGCGGCAGCACTTCTATTGGCTTGTCTGCCGAAAGCTTATCTTCCGGAGGATGAATGCCTCCTTTTGTAAAAGTTCTCACTATATTTTAAATTTCTTATTGAATACATGTTCAAAGCACAGGCATTAAGCCGTGACCGGGTTTTCGACTTCTGTTCCTGCATCAGCAGGCTTTTCCTTTTTCAGGGGAAAATTAATCTCCAAAATGGCTCCGGTTGGACATACAGGTGCGCATTTGCGACACAGCTTGCATTTATCATAGTCAATATAGGCCAGATTATTGACCAGGGTAATGGCGTCAAAAGGACATACTTTCACGCATTTTCCACAACCTATGCAAGCTACCTGACAGTTTTTGCGGGCAGGGCCTCCTTTTTCGGTATTCACGCATGAAACAAAGATGCGTCTGTCCTTTTTACCTTTTTTACGGAGTTCAATAATATTACGGGGGCAGGCTTTTACGCATGCACCACAAGCAACACAGTTCTCTTCGCTTACCACCGGCAAGCCGGTTTCAGCAGAGATATAAATGGCATCAAAATTACAGGAAGCAACACAGTCGCCCAATCCGAGGCAGCCGGTGGGACAGCCGCTTTCTCCGGAACCCAAAGCGTGCGCAAAAGCACAGGATGTTGCCCCATCATATATTACCTTCTGAGCGGCATTGATGCGACTGCCATTACAACGTACCACGGCAATCAAAGGCTCTTTCTCTTCTACCTCCATGCCCAGAATCGCAGCCACCTCTTTCATTACTTCAGCCCCACCTACCGGACAATTAAGTTCGGCCAGATCATTACTTTTAACCAGTTGTTCGGCAAAAGCACGACAACCGGCCAGCCCGCAACCGCCACAATTGGCACCCGGCAGCATCTCACTGACCAAATCAATACGCGGATCCTCTATAATCTTAAATTTTTGGGCCACAAAATACAAGACTACCGCAGAGAGGACACCTATGGCAGTTAATGATATTACAGCAAATATTATGATTTCGTTCACTTTGACAACTTTAATAATGTGAATTTGAAATGCTTATAAAAACAGCATTTAAAACTCAACAAAATTACGAACAATTCAAAACTATTGCCTGCAATTTACTTACTTTTTGCTATTGCGTAACAAGCTGTAATACAAATAGATATAATTAAATATTTAAATTGGTCTAAACTATAAAATCTTACAAGGCTACTAATCAGTATGTTATAAACCTATTTAGATCAACTATAAATTAGGCTGGTTCTGATTTCCGGGTGAGCGTGAAGGTAAAATATGTTGCCATTCGGCCACGAACGAGATAAATTGTCAGGTAATAAGGAATGAGGGAAGCCAGCGCAAGCAGGCCGGCATAGAGTTCGCTTGTATATCTGCCGGCAACAATCAATACCACCATAAGCAAAACGAACGGAATTACATATCCAATGATTACGGCTCTATGTCCGGCACGGGGATGAGCATTTATCCATACTTTTTCGCCGGGCTTCAGTACAATTCCATCCGGCTTCAATGCTTCAATGATGCGCTGGTCTGATTCGGCCGTGCCACACGCACTTTTGGCACTGCAGGATGCACAGGCACTAAGGGCAGTAACCTCAACATACACCTGATTTTCGTGTGTATGATGAACCCTGCCTTCCTTAATGACACATGCTTTATTTGTTGACATATTAAATTTTACGTTTAATACCTTAAGGAGTGGACAAAGATAAGGGTAAAATTTTTCCGTTATAAAATTTGTGTCCTTCCAAAGCAAAACGTGCAACATAGCTTCCCATTTCGCTGGGCGACACGCTTGCCTTGTATCCGGGAAAAGCTCTTTCGAGCATTTCGGTTTGTACCGAACCAAAGGCCAGACAATTTACCGAGATACCCGCTTCTGCCAACTCAGCAGCCAGACATTCAGTGAGTATGGCAATACTTCCTTTGCTGGCACTATACAATGACAAGCCGGGAAACTTAACGCTTCCCTGAACACCTCCCATGGAGCTGATATTGACGATATGACTACCCCGCTTAAACCACGGCAACAAATGTTGGGTAAGGAAAAAGGGTGCCTTTAGATTGATGTTCATTACGTGGTTGAAATCATCCATTGAGGTTTCTGCAAAAGCTTTATTCACCAAATCACCTGCATTGTTGATGAGCACATCTACTGAACCCAGAAATGAAACAATTTTTTCAA
>JAQVEI010000264.1 GCA_028697695.1 Lentimicrobiaceae bacterium | reverse complement strand
GCAGCAGTTGGTTTTGTTTTAAAGTGGCTTACTTTTGAAAAACAACTGAACTGGATTTGAATACTACTGACAATCAGTTGGTTATATTATACAATTCCATTGTTTTGGTTTTTACCGGACAACAATGAATTTGAATATTATAATCAAAGAAAAGCCTCAGAGAAAGCTGCATCTTATCAAAGCGGCTGTACTGTATTGGTTTTTACCCATCCCTTGCTTCCATTGGCAATCCTGATCTCATACCAATCACCAATTTTTTCAAGCAACTGCACTTTCAGACCTTCATGAACAACAAAAAGGTCTATGCTGCTTTCATCGGGAGAACTTTTAACGGGTAAAGTGGGTGCAAATACAATGGCTTCCGAATTGCTTTCATTGCTTTTATGTGTTTGGTAAGACATAGTCGCACTCAATAGCGTAATAATTACGAATACAACTGCTGCTGAAAACGCGAATTTACGCCTGGCAATTTGTCTGGACATCAGAAACATGACCATAGCTATAAATACCAAAGTAAATGACGATAGTGCAATACGCAGCCAGGTGTCCGGCGGAAACCATTGCTTGATTGATGTCCACCACCGCACATAAAAAAGCTCAGGCAGCACTTCAATTTTATCAACGATACGTGCATTGGCTACTTTAAGGTTGTATTGATAATCCTCATTTGATGGGTCAAACATCAGGGCCCGTTCATAATTGAGTATCGCCTGCGGAATTTGATCGGTCTTAAAGTAGGCATTACCCAGGTTGTAATACAAAACGGGCGACTCCTGACCGCTTTTCAGTATGTTTTCATATAGGTTGATGGCATTTTCATAGAAACCTGCCATATAGGCTTTGTTTGCTTTTTCAAAATCTTCATTACCCGGTGCAGCCATAACAAAACCTGAACCAATCACAACAATCATCAAAAAGGTAAGTAGGCAGTGATATTTTCTCATGGTGCGCAGTTTATTTTAATTCCTGTTCGGTTCGGGTGATTACATCCAATGCTTTACGATACAAGGCTTCCATAGCCTGGGTTTTATTGCCTGGTGCAAATCGGGCAAACTCACAATCGCTGATTGCTTCTATAAACTGATTGATTAAATCGGGATTAACATTTTTCGCCGTCAATGCCTCGTTTACCGATTCCATGGATAATTTGGAAAGTGGTATGTTGAACTTATCACTCAAATAACCCCACAATGCATTGGATACTTCTGTCCAGAAGGGCTCAGCCTGACCATGTTTTAAATGGTATTCAGCTTTTTTAAGACGCTTGCGCGCTACGCGGGTGGCTTTCTTGTTCCGCAACAATGCAACATTGCTCCGCGTCTTGAGTTCTTTTCTCAAAAATATTAAAAACGCGATAAATAAAATTGGAGGCAGGGTTAACCAAAGCCAGAATCCGGTGCTGTTAAAGAAGTAGGTGTCCGTTTGCCGAAGTTCAGGATTGCCTGTTTTAATAAAGCGGATGTCTGAACCAATATACTTAATATCTTCCTTGTTGGTAGCACTGCTGATGTACTCGCCTTCGCCGCTTCCTTTTTCCACCTTTATTTTAAATGCTTCCGTGCTTATACTTCGATAAGTACCCGTATTGCTGTCAAACCAGGAAAACTGAATGGGTTTAATGGTAAAATCACCCGGGTTTCGTGGAATCATCAGAAATTCAAAAGTTCTCGAGCCGGAGATTCCCGCGGCTGTGGACTGAATGTTATCTGTAATTCGCGGATCATAAACTTCAAAGTCGGGTGGAAAATCTATGGCAGGCTTTTCAACCAGCTTCAAATTTCCTTTACCTGAAATAGTGAACTTAAGTGATGCTGCATCATTGGTTTTCATTTCAGTTCTGTCGACCGATGCTTCAACCTTAAAATCACCAACAGCTCCACTGAAATTGCCCGGACGGGAAGTTTCGGGAAGGGGTTTTACATTTATGGAAAGTGCATTTGATTTTAACGTCTTTTTGACATTTTGAAAGGTGTTTCCAAAGAAACTATCGTTGAAAAAATTATCGAAAAAGGGATCATTGGTCCGGCCTCTTGCACGCTTGCGTTGTATTTGAGCCACCACATCCAGTTCCAGCGGCTCAATATTTAAGGTGCCGGATTTTTGAGCAAAAACTGCGTTCTTTTTTATCTCAGCTATAACATATTCCGAACCGTTAATGACTTCTCTATATTGATTCAACTTGTCATTATCTTTAATTAAATCCTGTGACCAAAATCCGGCCATGGAAGGCAACCTGGTGATGCTGTATTGAGATATCGGCACCCGGGTATATATCCGGTAGGTTACAATAACCTGCTCTCCCTGATAAGGATTTGTTTTACTTGCCACGGCAGTGACGTAAAGATCCCGTTGAGAAATTTCATCCGGGGCCGACCCGCCTGTTTCTTTGTCAGCAGGAGACGCGGACTGATTGCCCTTAACTACCTTAATGGTTACCGGGTTGGATTGATATGACTTACCATCTACGGTAACCGCAGCAGGAGGAATGGTAAATGTCCCTTCTTTTTGTGCCTGCAGTACATAAGTATAGCTAAACTCAATGTTGCGGCTAACCTGTCCATTAATGATTTGCATACTGGTGCTTGACGACTGGCTGGGTCCGCCCAAAATAGAAAAATCCTTGATGGCCGGAGCGCGAAACCCGGATGCCTGCCCATTTATGGAGTAAATGAGACGAAATTGTTGCCCAACACTTACCTGATCAAGAGCAGAGGCCTTAAAGTCAATCTGCTGCGCTAAGCCGGTGGTTATCCAAACCAAGAGTAAAAACAATAGCCCGGAACCTTTTTTTATCATATAGATTTATTTTTTTTGTGCATTGGCTTAACCATTCCAATTTACCAATCCTTTTCAACTTTAACATTTTCTACCTTCACCTTTTGTCGGTTAACTTTATCCAGGGTTTTTTGTTCATCATTTTTTAAAGCCTGCAGCATTCTTTCTGCATCCTGCTTTGAAATCTGTGGCTTTTGCTGAGGCTGTTCGCGATCCTGTTCATTGCTTTGGGGCTGATCCTGCTGATTTTGTTGCTGATCTTTGTCCTCATTCTTATCTTTATTCTCCTGGTTGTTTTGTGATTGTTGTTGCTGTTGCTGCTGTTGCTGTTTACGCATGGCATAAGCCAGATTATACCTGGTGTCGCTATCATTCGGATTGAGCCGCAGTGATTGCTTGTATGCTTCAATGCTTTCAGGAAGTTTATCCGCTTTTAACAGGGCATTACCCAAATTATGCAAAGCATTGGCTTTGAGCATAGGATCTTTCTCTCCAGCCAGGGCATTTGCAGTACTCAGGCTGTTTACGGCTTCATCAAACTTTTCCTGTTTGTAAAGTGCACTTCCCAGGTTGTAATTGCCTTTTACTGAAGTCTGATCTTTTTCCAGTGCTTTTCTGTACTCTATTTCAGCCTCATTGTACTTGTTGTCTTCGTATAATCTGTTTCCCTGTCTAATCATGCTTCGCTCATTCTGGCCATAGCCTGCATTGAGAAAGCCAGCAAACACCAACAGGAAAGTTAATTTCTTCATGGTTTTGAATTTTTAGTTTCAAAAATCGAAAACTTACCGGCCCATTTACTTTTGCGTTCATTTAATATAAAATTCAGCGTCATAAAAATTAATGCCAGAACCAAAAAATACTGAAACCGGTTTTCATAATCTGCATAGTTATAGGTATCATAGGTGTTTTGATCCAACATGCTAATTTGATCAAAAATCTGCTTTAGGCCAGAGTTGCTGTTCGATGCCCTGACATAAATGCCGTTTCCGGCTTCTGCGATTTGTCTGAGCATAGATTCATCCAAACGTGTTATGATGGTAGTGCCGGACCGATCTTTTTTAAAACCCTGCATACGGTTATTTTGATACACAGGGATGGGTGCCCCATCTGCTGAACCCATTCCTATGGTAAAAACTTTAATTCCCCGTTTGGCTGCCTCAGCTGCTTTGGTTACCGCGTCGTCTTCGTGGTTTTCACCATCAGTAATAACAATTATTGCTTTTCCCGATTTGTCATCCTTAAACGAGGCCATGCCAGTTTCCAGAGCCTGACCTATCGCAGTACCCTGTACCGGAACCAAATCGGGTTTGATGGTAGATAGCATGAGTTTTGCGGCGCTGTAATCGGTAGTAATAGGCAATTGTACGTAAGCTTTACCTGCAAAGATAACCAATCCTATGCGGTCATTCGACATTTCATCAATCAATCGCGCTATGGATTGTTTTGCTCGATTAAGGCGATTGGGTTGAATGTCTTCGGCAAGCATACTGTTGGAAACATCGAGCGCGATAGCCAGATCAATGCCTTTGCGTTGCACTTTCTCCAGCTTTGAACCTATCTGAGGATTGGCCAAAGCGAGTAAAATGCTGGCCAGAGTTAGCAGCAAGAGAATAAATTTTAAATGAGCACGCGCTGCGGAAACATCCGGCATAAGCCGGCTCACTACTGCAGTATC
>JAQVEI010000263.1 GCA_028697695.1 Lentimicrobiaceae bacterium | reverse complement strand
TACAATGGGATGCCAGTCTGTTATTGAAGCAACAAATAGCAGTTATTTAACCTCACGCCTTGTGCTGAAGATTGATGGCTATGCAGGTGTTAACGACATGGCTACCGGACAAGAGGTATTCATCCGTCCAAACCCGGTAAAAGATGTATTCAACATTCACAACACTTCGGGTAAAAAAATCAACAGAATTATGATTTTTGACATAAGTGGAAATGTGGTACTTGATTTAAAAGGCAAGGATCTTTCCAATCAGGAAATTAAGCTTAACCAATCTGCCGGCACATATCTCTTAAAAGTTTACATGCAGAATAAAGTGTTAAATACCAAAATGATAGTTCAATAAAGCGTTGCAAAGTAAAGCCTTTGCTGATTTCATCTTTTATTTTAAAAGAATTTATCCTCTCTTTGAATTCAAATTCAGGGAGAGGATTTTTGAATCATATTTTAATAAAATAACGAATATTAATCAGAAACTCACAAAATTCAATCTAAAGTCGATTATTGTTCAATTTAAAGTTCATTTTACTGCACAAATAGATTTCCTTAATCAATTTATAAAATTGTGGCCCGCATATTGGTACAAATGGTTACTTTAGAGCACTCCTTAAACCCACATTATTTTATGAGTTTATGAACCAAGATAAAATTATCCCATTTTTATCCCGCCAAATTGTTGATACCATCTCCACAGGCTTATTTTCTGAAATACCTGATGAATTACGGGAGGAGATAGAAAAGATGGACCGTAGTGACATCGGGAATCTACTTAAGATCATTGTCCGGTTGTATGATGAAATGAGTGAAGCCAACGAATTTGTTGGTGATATTGCAGTGGGCAAATTATCTTCGAAACCACCGCTAAGAAACAACCTCATATCATCATACAAGCAATTGCATTCCAATCTTTTACATCTCACCTGGCAGGTAAAACAATTGTCAGAGGGCGATCTGGAACAAAAAGTTGATTTTTTGGGAGACTTTTCAGTATATTTTAACATGCTGATTGAATCTCTCAAAGAAAAAAGAACATATGAGCACCAATTGCGTGAAAGTGCAGAAACCATACGCATAGCCGTTGAAAATGCAAATATTGGAATTATGACGGTAGATTTATCAGGATATATACAAACCACCAACAAAGAGTGCGTCAATATTTTTGGATACACCCAGAAGGAATTGGAGAACAAGAACGTAAATGATATTGCTGTACCAGAAGATTACCATATCAGTAAGAGCTTTATGGAACAAGCCAAGCTGGATAAAATGTATTCAAAAGCGGATTTCATAAAAAGATATTATCATAAATCCGGGCAAATAATAACCTGTCAGATATCTTCCTCCCTGATGTTTGATGATGATGATTCACCGATGTTTTTTATTTCGCATGTTAAAGATATCACCCATCTAATTGAATCTGAAAAAAAACTAAAGAATTTAAACCTCAGATATCAGGAAACCATCGATGAATTAAAACAATCCAACGCTGCCAAGGATAAACTATCCAGAATCATCGGTCATGATCTTAAGAACCACTTTAGTTCAATATTGGGTTTTTCTGAATTTTTAATTGAAAACGTACATACCGACCCTCGTGATCAGTTGGAAAGTTATGCATCTGTAATTTATCAGGCTTCATTAAATGCATACCGCCTGCTCGAAAACCTGCTTGACTGGTCTTTGGCTCAATCCGGAAAGTTTGTATTCAACCCTCAAAAACTTGACTTTGAAGCTGTTATTAAAGAAATATTTGCATTTGCCGGTGCACATGCAAAGAGTAAAAAAATAAGTTTGACCTCTACCGTTCATGGCTCTCCCGTAATATTTGCAGATGCTAATATGTTAAGAACCATACTCAGAAATTTAATAGGCAACGCCTTAAAATTTACCGATGAATCAGGGAAAGTAGAAGTCATTATGAATCAGCATACTGATCACACTTTAATACAGGTTAGTGATACCGGAGTAGGAATTGAAGCACAAGAAATCGGTGAATTATTTACTGAAAACGAAACAACACCTTTTTACAATAAAAGTGGCTCCAAAGGTACCGGCCTGGGTTTATCCCTTTGTAAAGAATTTGTCGACAAACATAAGGGTGATATCCGGGTAGAAAGCACACCCGGAAAAGGAAGCACTTTTAGCTTTACCTTACCGGTTGATGGCAAACAACAAAAATTTGCGTTCAACAACAATCAATTCGTTCCATTATAATCAATTAATTATGACATCCTGTATTCAATTTTTCAACAAAGAAACCATTAAAGCATTGATATCCTTTCGTGAAGGCGAGGAAAAACTGGGCGAAACCCTGCGCATATCGCAGGATGGCAATATTGATGACTTCTCCGGAAAGTTCGTTATTTTAGGTATTTCTGAAGATATTGGCATCAGGGCTAATTTTGGAATTGCAGGAGCAGCCTCTGCTTACCGCTCCTTTGTTAAAAGCTTTGTGAATGTTCACAATACAACCAAATTCAATGGTGAACAGTTTTTATTGCTTGGACAAATACCCACCGAAGACCTGATGCTGAGAAGTCAAAATGCTGACATTGACACCCTACGCGAGCTAACCGCTGAACTGGACAACAGAGTTTTTCCGGTAATTGAAAATATCGTTTCCGCCAACAAAATACCTATCATTATTGGAGGCGGACACAATAATGTTTTTCCCATCTTAAAAGGATGCTCCCGGGCTTGCAATATGCCGTTGAATACAATAAACCTTGATGCTCATGCAGATTTCAGACAGACTGAAGGGCGACATAGCGGAAATGGTTTCCGATATGCATACGAGGCGGGATACCTTAAAAAATATGCGCTTCTCGGATTGCATGAAGCATATAACAACGAAAAAATTGTCGAAGAGTTGATTGAAAACCCCGACTTCCAGCCTGTATTTTTTGAGGATGTGTTTCTAAGACAAAAAGAGAGCTGGAAACAAGCCTTACAGCGCTCCATTGATTTTGTAAAAACACAAAGGTTTGGCGTTGAACTGGATGTGGACAGCCTGGAAAACCTCCTAAGCAGCGCCTGGAGCTCGGTGGGCGTATCCTCCGCAGACTCTTTGCACTATTTGTATAGCTGTGGAAAACAAAAGCAGGTATGCTACCTGCACATTTCGGAGGCAGTTTACAAAAGAAGTGATGGGGAAGAAAATGTACTGATTGGAAAACTGATTAACTACATGGTTCAGGCTTTTTGCAAAGGCGTACATGAACAATAAACTCACTCATGCTAAAATTTAATGAAATCTATTTTCAAGCAGTAGTCATTACTATTTTGCCAAAATAGTATGTGGGTATAAAATAAAAGATTCAATGTTGAATCTTTTCCTCAAAACAGCCTAAGCAATGGGCAGTTTACACACTAAAAGCCCTTACTGTAATTATAATTTTTTTCGTTTATAGGCTTTGAGATTTTCGGCAGGATATTTGAACATTTTATACACAGATTTATTTAATATGTAGAATTAAACTGCATCCGCTATGGAAACTTTAAAAAAACAGCAATCACTTTCTATCCTGAATCTTATATCAGTATTGTTTGCTATTGGTATTAATTACTATTCTCAAATTTACAAAATCAACGGCAATACGGTCAGTGACATCAGTCAAAAGTACAACAATCTCTTTACGCCGGCAGGTTATGCTTTCTCTATCTGGGGTTTAATTTTTTTGGCTATACTTGTTTTTTCAGGTTATCAGTTATACCGAACCTTTGGCCTCAAGAAGCCCATGGATTTTATTTCACAAACCGGTGGGTGGTTTGCCCTTATCAATTTTTTAAATGGATTGTGGATAGTAGCCTGGCTAAATGAATACACTACAATATCAGTAATTATTATGATGTTGATGCTGTTGTCATTCATTAAGATTATAGTAAATACTAACATGGAACGCTGGCATGCTCCGGCCAATGTTATTGTATTCGCCTGGTGGCCGTTGAGTATTTACGCTGGCTGGATAAGTGTAGCCACTATTGCCAACATAGCAGCCTGGCTCACCGCCATGAACTGGGATGGAGAATTCCTGAGTGAATTTTGGTGGACCATAATTATGATTGTGGCGGCCGTTATTATAAATCTGATGATTATCTACAAGCGAAACATGCGCGAATTTGCCCTGGTAGGTGTATGGGCACTTGTAGCCATACATGTGCGGCATCGTTACGATTTGCAACTTATTGCCATACCCGCTATGTTTGGCGTCCTGCTTATCTTGGTATATGTACTATATCAGGGGTACAGAAACAGAAAAACAAATCCGGTAGTTGAACGCCTGTAAGGCAATAAGAATAAAAATTTATAGCTGGCATTCGGATGATATGTCCTACGCTGAACGGCATTGAATAATAAAGTATGCTCTTCAGGGTTTAAAACATTTATTCTTGAAATTCAAGCAATTGAACATCCAGACGTGGTAAAGGCATCTTCAAACCTTCATGGCGAAAAGCTTTG
>JAQVEI010000262.1 GCA_028697695.1 Lentimicrobiaceae bacterium | reverse complement strand
AACACCACGAGGAAAATCTGAACATTATGAAACAGGAAATTGCTTATCCAGGTGTTTCAGTTATTATTCCTCGTCGTGAATGCATACAAACCCTCGCCCGCCGGGTACGTCAGGAAAAGAAAGAAAAAACTAAAACAGCGGAGGTTCAACAATGAAAATTGATATTATTCTCGCCGGAGTAGGCGGCCAGGGAATTCTTTCCATAGCTGCCATAATTGGAATGGCTGCCATTGAAAAGGGGCTTTATCTGAAACAGGCTGAAGTTCATGGAATGTGCCAGAGGGGTGGCGATGTGCAGTCCAACCTTCGTATTGCTGACTATCCCATCGCCTCTGACCTTATCCCCGAGGGTAAGGCCGACATGATTATTTCTGTTGAGCCCATGGAGTCGCTGAGGTATTTGCCTATGCTTTCTCCCGAAGGCTGGTTGGTTACCAATACCAGGCCTTACATCAACATCAACAACTATCCTCAAATGGATGAACTGATGGCTGAAATTGAACGTCAGCCGCAGCATATTGCCATTGATGCCGAAGAAATGGCAAAGGAGCTCGGCTCAGCGCGTTCGGCCAATATGGTAATTCTGGGCGCTGCTTCACCTTTTCTGGGGATCGACTATGAGGCTCTGGTAAATGCCATTAAATCTGTTTTTGGAAGAAAAGGCGATGAGATCGTAAAGCTAAACCTCGACGCCCTGGAAGCCGGAAGGCAGGCGGCGATGAACAAAACAAAAGCAATGTCGAACGGTTGATGAACCGGGCATAAGCGTTTGTTGTGATTTGTATCCCGATGTAGATCGGCATAGTTGATATTGTGTATGAGAAAATTATCGAAAAAAAGAATATTTATCGGTATTGTTGCCATTATTTTAATTGCACTGGGTCTGGTAGTTGTTGACCTGCAACGTTCCCGCCTGTCAACACCTCCACTCAGTGATGAAGCGTACGCAGATGAACCCCGCGTGGAATACGGCATTGTAGTTGATTCATTTCAGGTGGTGAAGGATGTAATCAAAACCGGAGAAAACCTCTCTTACATCCTAAGCCGCTATCGTATCGGCCCAGGCGATATAGATAAACTGGTACAAAAATCCGTAGGTGTTTTCAACTTAAGAAACATAAAAGCAGGGAACAAATATACGGTTCTGTGTACCGATGATTCATTGTCGCGGGCATGTTACTTTATATATGAAGCCAGCCCCACCAGCTATGTTGTCTTCGAAACGGGTGACTCTTTGCACATTCATACCGGAGAGAAGGAAGTAATTGTAAGGCAACGCGCAGCTACGGGAACCATCTCTTCTTCTTTATGGAATGCTGTGATTCAGGCAGGAGCCAGTCCAAACCTGGCCATAGAGCTGTCAGAAGTATATGCCTGGAGTATTGATTTTTATGCAATACAGCCTGGCGACAAATTTAGCGTGTTGTACGAGGAGTTGGTGGTAGATGGTCAACCCATTGGTACAGGAAACATCATTACCGCTAAATTTACGCATAGTGGCCGCGATTTGTATGCATACCGCTTTATACAGGATGAAAAAACCGATTATTTTGATGAACAGGGACAAAGTCTCAGAAAAGCATTCTTAAAAGCCCCTTTGCGTTACTCGCGCATCAGCTCGCACTTTTCAAACAGCCGCATGCATCCGGTGTTGCGCATTCGCCGGCCTCATCACGGGGTGGATTATGCCGCACCTAAAGGTACACCTGTGCATAGTATAGGCAATGGAACTGTTATTGATGCCCGTTGGGCCGGAGGTGCCGGAAGATTGGTAAAAATAAAACACAATGCTACCTATACTACGGCTTACATGCATTTGAGCGGATACGGACCCGGCATAAAAAAAGGTGCGCGCGTTCAGCAGGGGCAGGTCATTGGCTATGTGGGTAGCTCGGGGCTTTCAACCGGGCCTCATCTCGACTTCCGCTTTTATAAAAATGGTTCACCCGTTGATCCCCTGAAAGTGGAATCGCCCCCTGCACTTCCGGTTAAAAAAGATCTGCTGGATGAATACAACGCATTGAGAATAAAACTTACACATAAGCTTGATTCAATTGACTTTCCTCAACGCGTGACGGTAAGACCCGATTTGTTGAGTGAGGCAGATTTTTAAACAGTGTAAAGTAATACTTAACACTATTGTTGCCTGAACAGGAGTATAAAAATGACAGGACAGAATTAATATTCTGCCCTGTCATTTTTGCTTTTTATGCTTTTCGTTCGTTCCGCTTTATTCGTCGGGCTTCCTTTAAGGCTTTACTTATTATCCATTCCAGTTGGCCATTGGTGCTGCGAAACTCATCGGCAGCCCATTTTTCAACAGCCTCGAGTAATTCGGGATCAATACGAAGGACAAATGGTTTCTTTTGAGCCATTCACTTAATTTTCATTAGGTTAAATAGTGAGTACTTTTTGCAGCACACAAACAGGAATGGGGTGGTAAAATAAAGACCTGAATGGTGAGCAACTAAATTCATGCAACCCTATCTCTTTATTGATGAAGGGTGCCGGTGTTTATTACCGGCGATGCATCTTTATCGGAACACAGCACCACCATCAGATTGCTCACCATGGTGGCTTTTTTATCTTCATCCAAATCAATCAGATTTTTTACCGATAGCTGTTCCAGTGCCATTTCTACCATGCTTACTGCGCCCTGCACAATTTTTATCCGGGCCGCTATAATGGCTGTGGCCTGCTGACGTCTGAGCATAGCTCCTGCAATTTCAGATGAGTAAGCCAGGTAAGAAATCCGGGCTTCAATAATTTCAATGCCGGCCCTTTCCAGCCTTTCAGTAAGCTCGGTCTCCAACTGATGATTTACCTCTTCACCGCCTGAACGCAGGCAAATCTCTGCCTCCGCATCATCAAAATTGTCGTAAGGATAATGGCCGGCCAGTTTTCGAATGGCTGCTTCGCTCTGAATTTCAACATAGTGTATGTAATCGTCAACCTCAAAGGCAGCCTTAAAGGTGTCCCTTACTTTCCATACCAGTACAATTCCTATCATTATGGGATTCCCGATCTTGTCGTTCACCTTAATTGGATCGCTGTTTAGATTACGTGCCCGCAATGAAATTTTTTTGCGGGTGTAAAAGGGGTTTACCCAGAAAAATCCATTCAACGTAACGGTACCCTTGTATTCACCAAAAAGTACCAGCACGCTCGATTCGTTGGGATTTACGACCAAAAAGCCCGGCATCAGACCAATGGCCAAAAGCAGATCAATGCCTGCCAAAATCATCAGCCAGGTTAAATGGTTGAATTTAACCACGCTGAAAATAAAACCTGCAATCATTGCCATTATCAGTGTTAGCATTAAATAACCTGTTATCGGCCGGATGAATTTTTCATGTTGTTGTTGTGCTGTCATAATGATATTATTTTGATATTGCAATAATACTACAATTCTAACTACAAGTCAAGCTTTTTTTTAAATATTTTCAATCTAATTTATCAATGAAGCAGTAAGTAGCGTGTTTGTGCTTCAATACATCCACATTTAAAAGGCAGTTGTATTTCAGACACAAGCCGGAGCCTGAAGCAGTTGATTTTTTGGATGCAATATCCGTTTTGCGTTCATTCGTGCTTATCTTTGTAGCAGTATGGGTACATTTATAAACGGAGCAACATCTTACAGCGATATATTTTTTGATCTTGATGGTACACTTTGGGATTTTGAAACCAACTCCCGGGAAACTTTAAAAGACATATTTGAAAACTTCGGTCTCAGGCAGGCAGGTATCCCTGATTTTGAGCAGTTCATGGGCATTTACCGGACCATCAACAGCCGCTTATGGGAGCAATACAGAGCCGGTAGTATCAAAAAGGATATTTTAAAAATAAATCGTTTTGCACAAACGTTGAATTATTTTGGTGTTGTCAACGATGGGCTGGCCAGAGCCATTGCTGTGGATTATGTGAGCATCAGTCCGACAAAGACCCATCTTTTTGCCCATGCACATTCTACTTTGCGTTATTTAAAAAAGAAATATCGCCTGCACATTATCACCAATGGTTTTAATGAGGTGCAGTTTGTGAAACTTAATAAATCCGGATTGAGCAGTTACTTTAATCACATCATCACTTCAGAGATGGCCGGTGTTTCCAAGCCGGATCCGCGAATTTTTATTTATGCACTTGAAGTTACGGGTGCCTGTGCACAGCATTCGCTGATGATAGGCGACGATTTAAACATTGATATTTATGGCGCGGCAGCAGCAGGCATGGGGCAGCTTTATTTTAGTCCGGCTGAAACCTCCAATAATGGTATCAGCCAATTTAAAAGCCTGGCTGAGTTGAAAAAACTACTGTAAAAAAATAATCCCAAAAAAAAGAACCGCCTCAAAATTGCTTTTAAGACGGTTACTTTTATAAGTTTGAACAGACTGACTTACTTTTTGTCAGGTGCTGGTTTTGCCGATGCTGAAGTTTTCTTGTCACAGCAGGATGAAGATG
>JAQVEI010000261.1 GCA_028697695.1 Lentimicrobiaceae bacterium | reverse complement strand
ATAACCCATTTGCAATGAATAAAAACGAACAAAGTTTTTTACTCTTCTCCATCCTGAAGCCCTGCTTTCCTCAAAACTATATACCTGATGAAATATAATATTGTCTGCTTTTTGCAGCAAGGGGGTAGCCGCATCACTATCAAGCACATGTATGGGGGTTTTTGAATGAACGGCCAGGCCTGAAACCAGGCCGAACAAATAATCAACACTACCTGCTCCGTTAAACACACTTATACGCATACGAGTTAATTTAAGGTATTTCTTCGTTTAAGGCCGATAAAGTTAAGTATTTTCCACTTTATAAAGCCTCCAATGTAACTACCGTATTTCTTAAACAAGGACATATAAGCCCGGGGTGATGATACATATTTGTGATAAAACAGTATATCCTTTCCTATATGATAATTGGATTTGATGTCATCCATTGATTTGAGCAACCTTTTTAAACTATTTTGGTGATGCATTCCCGAATTGCTTTTATCGTTCCAGATGCGCAAATTTGGAAATACCACAATGGGATATCCTGCAAGCTTAGCCCTGAGCGTATAATCGCTATCTCCATGGTATTGTGGAAAATTAATTTCATCCATCAATCCAATATCCTCCAGCACCAGCCGGCTTATGGCAGTTCCCATGCCTGGCAACCAATCTGCATCAAGCGGACTTTGGTATAAGGATGAATCTTTTTGCATCATACCATACATGTTTTTGTTTCCGGTTTTTCGATTGAAAAAGCCACCCATAGCCCAAATTACATCCGGCTTATCGGCAAAATAAATTTTAGATCCCACAACTGTATTGGCTGGAATTTGACTAAGCACCTGGTGGAGATTTAGCAGGTAATCATTTTTAATGAGTATGTCGTTGTTCCACATTAAGATATGAGTAGTTGCTGCCTGATTTAATGCATATTGAATGCCTTTATTTATAGCGCCACTCCACCACAGACTGCCATCACCGGTAAGAACCACCGTTTGGGGATAGTTGTTTTTCATCCATTGGGAGGAACCATCCGTAGAGCCATCATCAATCACGATGACGGAAAAGTCGTTGCTGTTGAGATGCGGATGGTTAAGATTTGCAGTAATATTTTCCAGACATTTACCCGTAAAAGCGAGTCCGTTATGAATGGGTATCAATATGGCAATATGCAGCTGCTTCATTTTATTTTACTTTTCAGACTAATGGTTCTGTGGTTATTTCGGAAGACTGTTCGGCAACCAATAAATTATCTTCCGGTTCTGTTTCCATAGTTGTGCTATCATCCGGCTTGTTTTCATTCCTGAATTTCTTGACATCTATAATATAAAGTATTAAACAGATGGATACTATGGTATCGGAACTGTTTCCAAAAAATCCGCCCCCGGTAAACGAAAGCATGATAATCATGATAAATGAATACTTTATATAGGGCAATTTTCCCGTCATCTTTGATTTTAATGCCTTAACCAGAATCATTGTCACACCTATGAGGAAGAATAAACCAAATTTGCTAAAGTCGCCTATAATTCCGATGTCAGATTGATAAAATCCATAAATGTCCTTGTAGGATTGTATAATAATTCCATAGGATGAATTGCTGCTGTCTGCGCCATTGCCGGTGATGTAGGCCAGGTTATTCGGGAAAAAATCCGTAAGGAAAAAACCAGCTGCCAGGACCCTGATGTTTTCATGAATATTTTTTGATTGTTTTTGGGTAAGTAAAACCATGCTTTCAATTACATCCTGCGCTATGATTACCACAGGAATAACTGCAGCAGCAAGTAAAATAATGATAAGCACTTTGGATTTTATCTGTTTGCTAAGCAATATATTTATCAGCGAAACTAACAGTATGGACATAATTAACTGCCGGGTAGCCATCAGAAAAACAGTACTTAAAAGAAGGAGTATTATGGCCAGATGCAAGAGTGAGAATTTTTTAAACAACTTGTTCAGCATCATGAAATAAGCAAATATCAGGTAAGTAAGTCCGGCCTGAAATATTCTTAAAGAACCGCGCTCCTGAGAAATTCTCACGTCAAATATACGTGTTGGGTACGCAAAAAACTGAATGAAATAGAATGCTGCATAGACCACACCAAAAGCTAAAATGATTTTTTCAAGCTCATATTCAGGAATCTTTATCAAATGTAACATGTAGTAAATCAGGTAGTAATACATAAATCGTTGCGCGATTAATGTAGTACCAAAGCTTTGATTGTAGGTGGAATTTGCCATAAACATACTCGTAAAAACAGCCACAAGTATGAGTAGTATTTCCCATTTAAAGTTGAGTACAAAGTGTTCGGCAGGGCTATAAATTAGCTGTAATACAATGACCAGTGCAATGACGATTACTCCTGCCAACGTTAAAACTTTAAGCACTGATTCAGGGATAAAAATAAAACTGAACATTTCCAGTGAGGCAAGAATCAAAAAAATGACGAGGATTTTTTTAAACATGTTCAGTTTTCTTTCAACAAAGCTAACAAATTATTGATGCAAATTTAATCATCTCTCCAGATTTGCAGACGCTAAATGGCCCGCTGTGTTCAAGAGATACGAAAAGAAATGGATATATTTATACACATCTTTTGTATGTTGAAAAGTTCTTAATTTTTTCTTATTTGGCCCATATTCCTTCATCCTTTTGATTTACAATCTTATAATATTGTATGGGTGCAATAATGGCGCCCGGCAAATAGGTAAGGGCAGATCCGAGTACAACACCGGCTGCTCCGAGTCCCATAGGCCCGGCAAGAAAGATGGATAATGGGATATTGATGGTTGCCACAATAACTGAAATGTACAATTGAAGCATAATTTTACCGGTGGCGTTTATAAAATAAATGAAAATTATGTACCAGATATACACCCCGTTAAAAATGGCCATCATGAGGGAAAGCTCAAAAGGAATGTTCACATCCTTGCCAATCCACAGCCGGTAAAAGCTGTCCGCGAAAATAAGTAAAATCACCAGTCCCACAAGCACTGCACCCCAAATGCGTATCAGATTCCGGTTTACTTTTTTAATCCAGGCAAATTCTTTCTTAACATATGCTTCAGTATATGCCGACCAGTAAATATTGCTTATTATCACGAACAACATCATGGCCATACCAAAGTATTTATTGGCTATCTGATATTCCGATACAGCTTCGGGGCCGACAACCTGCGTAATGATAATACTGTTGGTTGACATGATAATGACGACCGTAATCTGAATGATGAAAAAGCGCAGCCCCAGATTGGCAAGGTCTTTAAAGTATTTAAAGTTTATGGTTTTAAAATCGGGACGGTATTGTTTGTAGTCATTCCTGAATAGATATATACTGGCTATACCAAGTAAAATTACCGGCGCAATGGAAATGACAATGGCCAGGTTAAAAAGGGTAGGTGTCGCAAATACAATAATAATTACGGTTAATATCAGTGCCAGCAGGTTTGAAGCCGGGTCAAAGATGTTACTGAGCGCATTGCGTTGGTCTGCCATCAAAATCACATTAATGAGTTGAAGGATAAACCTCAACAGGAAAAATCCAAAAACAAATATTGTAAGGTAAGAAAGTTGATGTGCGAGCCCGGGTGGAGCTTTTAGTATAACTTCCCAGTCAAGAAAAGGACTTACGATCAAAAACAACAGGAAAACACCACCGAAGATAAGTCCAAAACCGGCATATGTTGTACTTACGTATATTTTGGCTTTTTGGTGTTCGTTTTTGGCCAGGGATTCGGCAAATCTATTGCGCAAGCCATTACCCAGTCCTATATCAAAATAAATAACCCAGGCAATGATGGAGGTAAGGGTGATCCAAATTCCATACTCCATTGCCCCCAGATGATTGTAAAGCAATGGAACAAATATAAATCCAATGACTATACTCACGCCCTTAATGGCAAAAGAAGCGATGATATTTTTTCGCGCTCTTACACTACGTTTGTGCCCCTTATTCAGTAAGGACATCAAATAATTGAACAATCTCTTCATGAATAAGGATTGGGGCAATTTCTCATAACCCTGACAGTGCCGAAGCAATGCATATAAATCATAATCAGTATTTATACATCGAATTTGATACCCTGAGCAAGTGGAAGTTCAGTTGAAAAGTTAATGGTGTTGGTTTGCCTGCGCATATATGCTTTCCAGGCATCAGAGCCGGATTCACGGCCGCCACCAGTATCTTTTTCACCTCCAAATGCACCCCCGATTTCAGCGCCATTGGTGGCAATATTTACATTGGCTATGCCACAATCAGAGCCTTCATGCGAAAGGAAAAACTCGGTTTCAAGCAGGTCTCTGGAAAAAATGGCAGAAGACAAACCCTGAGGTACATCGTTATGCATATCAATGGCTTGCTGGATTGTATGATATTTTATTAAATACAGTATGGGTGCAAACGTTTCTTCCTGAACAATCTCATAATGGTTTTCTACTTCAGCAATACAGGGAACCACATAACAGCCTGATTCATAGCCATCTCCCTGGAGCACTTCACCGCCATAC
>JAQVEI010000260.1 GCA_028697695.1 Lentimicrobiaceae bacterium | reverse complement strand
CTGCTCGCCTCGCTTGAGGAGGCCGACTTTGTTTATCTCAGGGAAAAGACCTCATCTACTGCCGGGAACCTTAGTGTGCAACTAGAAAAACTCAGCGAGGCCGGGTATATTGAGGTTGAGAAGGGCTACAGCGGAAAACGACCCCGAACCACCTGCCGGATCACCGAGACAGGAAGGAAGGCGTTTGAGGATTATGTTGAGGCGTTGAAGAGTTACTTTTGACACCTTGCCACAGTTTTTGGCAAGTCATTGAATTTGTATTTATTACAACAAACACTTTTTGAGAGACAAAGAGAATCTTCAAAAAGTGTTTGTTTTATTTTTCTGTTAATCTGACACTTGCCAAAAACTGTGGCAAGGTGTCACTGGCTCTAGTACTTCACAAAGCTGTATTTTTCTCTGATAGCCAGCTTTTCATCATCTGATAATGCTGTAAAATACTGCTTCCAGCCGGGGCAGAAGTTTATATGCCATCTCCAGAAGCGACCCATAAATGACTTGGGATTTTTGTCATATTTTGCCCTCATTGGACAATCTTTGCACTTGCTTTCCATAATGATTATATTAAAATTGTTGTGAGTTGCTTTGGATATGCAAATGTATAAATGTTTTTATACATTTATAATCAAAAATTATGACTGACTATTATGAATGTTCTAACTAATCCCGATGTATTTCCAGGTGAAGAGGTCCTTAAAGAGATTCTATCAGAAGAGTCCTTTTATGTGTATATCAAATTGATGAATAGTCTCAATAATAGTCCGGATGGTAGTCACGCAACTCTTAAGGACGGACTTATCTATGAGTGGCGTTACTATAATGATGGTAAATCGTGGCTATGCAAGGTGGCTAATAAGAAACGGACAATCTTCTGGCTGTCGGTTTGGGAGGGGTACTTTAAGGTGAGCTTCTACTTCACTGAGAAACATAAGCAGGGAATTTGTGATTTGGCCATTTCAGATGTTATCAAGCAACAGTTTCTCTCAGCTAAGCCAGTGGGAAAATTGATTCCGCTGACAATTGATATTAATAGTATTAAGCAATTGCCCGACCTTATAGAAATTATCAATTTGCGTATTGGTTAGGTGATTTCCAAGTTTTGACTTTTTATTTTTCAACTTTTGTCTTGTTCAAATTGTTATTGCTATAAATTTTTCTGAACAGGGAAATAATAATAGTATGAAATATAAGAAGATATTCCTATTTATTGCTATCGCAGTATATTTATCAACTCTAAGCGGTTGCGTATCAGAACCGGAAATAAAGGTTGTAAATTTTGAGGAGCTCAGGCCTGTTTTCCATCAGCAGAATGACGTACTATATGTGGTTAATTTCTGGGCTACCTGGTGCGCTCCGTGTGTTAAGGAGATCCCGGATTTTATGGAGGTTAATTCTGAATTCAGCAAATCCAATAATTTTAAAATGGTCCTTGTCTCTCTGGACGATTCCGATAAGCTGGAGGAGGCTGTCAAACCCTTTATCGTTGATAAAAAAATTAATGATGTTGACCTGTACCTGTTGGACGACATTAAGCGGATGAACGAATGGATCCCGGCTGTGGATTCGGCATGGTCGGGCTCAATACCCGCCACCCTCTTTATCAGAAATGGTAAAAGCCTGAAATTTGTATCAAGTGCAATTGAAAAAGATGAGTTGCGTATGATAATTCTGGAGCTAATGCAGGATAATAAATAAGGAGAAAAAGGGACGAGAATTAATGATGAGTTAAATACAGACTAATATAATTAGCTGTTTATAATATAAATAAATGGTAATATATGCTAATAAATGCTAATATGCTAATATGCTAATAAATGCTAATATGCTAATAAATGTAAATAATTGAATACTTATAAATTATAGAATAATTATAAAAAATAGAACTATTATAAATAATAGCACAATTATAAATAATTGAACAAATATAAATAATAGAATTACTTGTAAATAAATTAAATCAATTGAAACTATATGAAAACGTTTGTTAAATATTTTGCAACACTAATGATTGCGATTTTTGCAGTTTCATCTGCATTTGCTCAGGGATATAAGATTGGAGATGAGGCTATTGATTTCAAGCTGAAAAACATTGATGGTAAGATGATTTCACTGTCGGACTACAAAGATGCAAAGGGCTTTGTAGTAATTTTTACCTGCAACCACTGTCCGTATGCAATTGCCTATGAGGATAGAATCATTGCCATTGATAAGAAATACAAAGCTATGGGATATCCTGTGATTGCAATCAATCCGAATGATCCTGAAGTTCAGCCTCAGGATAGTTTTGAACTTATGAAGGAGAGGGCTAAAAGTAAGGGCTTTACATTCCCATACTTGATTGACGAGGGTCAGAAGATATACCCACAGTATGGTGCGCAGAGAACTCCGCATGTGTATATCCTGAAGAGAGATGGCAAGAAAAATATTGTTAAGTACATTGGTGCTATTGACAATAACTACAAAAATGCGAATGACGCAGACCAAAAGTATGTTGAGAGTGCGCTTGATGCTTTGCTGAAGGGTCAGGAGCCGGAGGTAAAGAGTACTGTGGCTATTGGGTGTACGATTAAGACGAAATAAAAAGGCGGAGCACCAATTAATCCGGACGATAGTCCGTAAAAAGGCGGAGCACCAATTAATCCCTGCCGCAGGGCACCGGCCGCAGGACGTGTGAACTGTGGAGCAAATGGCTTGCCACCCTTCGTTGTACATCTTGCTGTTTTTTAGATGATTAATCTTTGTGATTTTTGTTGTTTTTGAGTTTTTGCAAAAGTTAATCTATTGTAGTACAACTAATTGTACAAGGAGGGGTGGCAAGCAAGTTATTTCCCGCGCCTAACCCGGTTATTTCCCGCTCATTTGCAAGCAGTTTATTATTTGCTTGCCTGTGCGGGAATAACCGGGTCGCGAGAATAACTTTTTGAGGAGGCATAATACTTTTGCCAAATGGCTTCAAGTGCTTCTGCCGAAAGGCTTAACACGGCGGAGCACCAATTAATCCGGACGATAGTCCGTATAAAGGCGAAGCACCTTATTTTTGTGGGTGGGCTTGACACCCTTAGTTGTACATCGTATTGATTGACTGAGAGTCTACTTTTTGGATTGCGGCATATTTTAAGATTTTCAAAAAGTTAACCTGCTGTTTTTATGTTAATTGTACAACTAAGGGTGGCAAGCGCTTCCGCAAACAGGGGATTGCCTCGCGAAGCGAGGCGTTCCCCAAGGGGGGGGGGAGCCTAAAATAGTAAAAACCCAACTGCCTTCGGCAGCATAACCAAAAAACAGACCGCCTTCAAGCGAACTTGAGGCGGTTCTGTCTTTTTTGGTTAATACCACTTCGTGGTGGGTTTTTACCATTTGGCGGAGAGAGGGGGATTCGAACCCCCGATACCCTTTTGGGGTATACGCGCTTTCCAGGCGGGCCAGTTCAACCACTCCTGCATCTCTCCGTGGTTAGAGGTCTTTTTCCTCTTTTGGGAGTGCAAAAGTAGTAATTTTTGGCTGATTTTGTACTACCGGGTGAATTTTCCGGTTTTTGTGGTTTGAGGTTGTTGGTTGAGTTTGTGGTTTGAGGTTGTTGTTTGAGTTTGAGGTTGTTGTTTGAGTTTGAGTTTGTTGGTTGAGTTTGAGGTTGTTGGTTGAGGTTGAGGTTTATGTTAGGTGATTGGCCTAGTGGTTAAGGCAGGTGAGGCGTTCGCATTCGCAGCGGTTGTGCGCGCGGGTGAGGGCTTCGTTAATGGTTTGTTGTGAAAATGGTGGTGGGCTTGGGCCGTCGTGGGCGATTGGTTCGCCGGGTCCGGGGTTGCTCACTGTTGTGTAGTTGGAATAGCAAACGGAGCAAAGAACTTCTGCATTGTTCAGACTGTTGCCTCCATCTCTTTTAATGTGGTGTACAATCAGGTTGTGGTTACTGTTGCATCGTGCCATAGCAATATGTTTTGGGGATTAGAAAAATGGTGCTCTCTATGTAAATATAAGCTATTTTGGAAAAACAGCAATGTATTTATGTAAAAAAAAGCGCCCGAGTATAACTCAGGCGCTACCAATAATTTAACCGTCGGTTTGTGATTTATTGGACAATTTTATCACTACTTCGTAAACAAAATTAGGAATTATTATTTGAAAAAGTGTAAAAATATTTTGTTCATAATGGAGTTATTTTAAATAAATCTTTAAAGATTTTTTATCAGTTGTTTTAACCCTCTTAGAACTATCTGGTTAAGAATATTTCCTAGAGTGAAAAAATCAATAATAGTTATTAATTGAGTACTTTTGTAAATTATGATGGTAAGTTTTACTAGCAATTTTCATGAATTTGCATGAACTAACATGAACTTGCATGAATTTTCAGGAACTAGTAGGAACTAGCAGGAACTAGTAGCCATTTTAGAAATTATGTTCATATTTCAGTAGAATATTGGTAACCAACGTTATTATGGATAATTCAAGATATATAAAGATTGCCGGTTTGATCAGGGAGAGGATTCTTGTGCTGG